>CBFGZJ010000086.1:0-7532 GCA_965653215.1 uncultured Sphingomonas sp.
TGCAGGCGGTCGCCGGCCGGCTCGGCCGCGCACCGAAAATCCTGGTCGCCAAGAAGGCTCTTGCCGTCGGCACCATCATCGACGCCGAAAGCTTCGCTTTTCAAACTTGGCCGCAGGAACTGGTGCAAGGCGCCTACTTCACGGAAGGCGCGCCGGATGCAGACCCCAAGAAGCTGCTCGGCACAGTCGTGCGCTATGCGGTTACGGCTGGCCAGCCGATCACCAAGGGCTCGCTCGTCGGACCTGAGGACCGTGGCTTCCTCGCCGCGGCGCTTGGCCCGGGCATGCGCGCCGTTACCGTCCCGGTCTCGACGACCAGCGGCGTTGCCGGCTTCGTCTTTCCAGGCGACCGCGTCGACATTGTCCTCACGCAGGACGTGGCTGGCGGGGGCGATGGGCCACCGCTGAAAGTTTCCGAGACGATCATTCGCAATGCTCGCGTCCTCGCCACCGATCAGCGGATCGACAGCAAGGATGCGGACGGCAAAACCGAGGTTAAGACCTTCTCGAGCGTGACGCTCGAAGTCACCCCGAAGATCGCCGAGAAGGTTGCGGTTGCGCAGAGTGTCGGCACCATCTCGCTCGTCCTCCGCTCGATTGCCGACAGCGCTTCTGAACTCGAACGCGCCGTCGCCTCAGGCGAGGTCAAGCTGCCGCGCGGCGCCAATCCGGCCGAAGAGCGCAAGATGATCCTGGCGATCGCCAATCGGCCGGCGGATCATAATCCGACCTTCACCACGGGCGGCGACGTCTCGCGCTACCAGCGTACGACCGTTCCGGCCAAGCCGCAGGCTGGCGATGCCGCGAAAGGCTCCGGCGCCAGCGATATTTCGAGCGGGCCTTCAATTCGAGTGGCTCGCGGCAACACCATCACCGTCGTTCCGGTGGGAGCACGCTAAGATGAAATACTCTAAGATCAGCCGCCGGGCTCGTCTCGGCACTGCGTTCGGGGCTCTGACAATCTGCCTCGGTTCAGTCACCATGGCCCAGCCGGCTGCGGCCCAGGCTCGCACCTACCGCCCGTCAGGCACGACGGTACTCTCGATCGGCGAGGGTCAGGTCGTGAACCTCTCGAACAAGATCTCTGATGTGTGGGTTTCGAACCCGGAGGTCGCCGACGTTCATGTGAGCAATTCACGTCAGATGAACGTCTTCGGCAAAAAAGCGGGCGAGGCGACCGTGATTGCCACCGCAGCTGATGGATCGACGGTGTACGCGACCAGTGTCCGGGTCAGTCAAAATCTGTCGTCGGTCAATGACGTGCTGCGTGCCGCGATGCCGGAATCCGACATCGAGGTGATGACAATCGGTCAGGTCGCGGTTCTCAGCGGCACCGTTGCTTCACCATCCGATGCTGCCCACGCTCAGGCGATCGTCACAAGTTACCTGAATCCTGGCAAGAAGGAAGGCGATGCGCTCGACATCCTGCCGATCAACCGGTTGCGGACCGCCACCCCGCTGCAGGTGAACCTCCGGGTGAAAATCGCCGAGGTCAACCGCAGCTTCGTCAAGGAAATCGGCGTGAACCTGCTGACGCAAGACTCGACCGGCGGGTTCCGGTTCGGAGTCGCTCAGGGCGAAGGCATCAGCGTCACCGACGGGTCGGTGCTCCGCAATCCGATTGGGACCACCCTGCGGGCCAGCGGGAACCTATTCGGTCTGGACATCATCAGCCGCCTCGCGCTAGCAGAGACCGACGGTCTTGTGACCACGCTCGCGGAGCCGAACCTGACCGCACTGTCAGGTGAAACGGCAAGCTTCCTCGCAGGTGGCGAATTTCCGGTTCCCATCGCCGAGACCGGCCTTGGCGGGATCTCGGTCGAGTTCAAGGAATATGGCGTCAGCCTGGCCTTCACTCCGATCGTCCTGGCCGACGGCCGCATTTCGATGCGGGTCCGACCCGAAGTTTCCGAGCTGACGAACGAAGGTTCAATCCGGATCGGCGAACTGTTCGTGCCGGGACTGACCACTCGCCGCGCGGAGACTACTGTCGAGCTCGGCTCGGGCCAGAGCTTCATGATTGGCGGCCTGCTGCGCAATTCGAATAATAACGACATCGACAAGGCCCCATTCCTTGGGGACTTGCCAATCCTGGGCGCACTGTTCCGCTCGACCAAGTACCGCCGCGCAGAAACCGAGCTGGTGATCATCGTCACGCCTTATCTGGTGCGGCCGGTATCGACCCGGATGGCGCTCCCGACGGATGGTTATCGCGCGCCGACAACCCCGCAGATGGTGTTCGAAGGCCAGACCTACACCGGCACGTCAGGTCCGCGGCCGACGTCGGTGACCCCCGTTCCCGCGGTCGGTATTCCGGTCGGAGGCGCGGCGGCGACCACTGCCGCACCAGGGTTCAAGCTGTGACCCGCGCGAGCAAGAGGAAGGATTTCACGATGCGCAAATTGGGCTTCACCCTGCTCGCGGCCGGTGCCCTCGCCGGCTGCCAGCACAAGACCTATGACGAGCCCGCCCGCGGCCTCGCCTCCCTCAACGAGCCGGTGATTGCGCGCACGGATTTTGCGCTCGACGTCGCGGCCCCCGCCAGCGGCCTTGCTCCGGGCGAGGCACAGCGGCTCGACGCCTGGTTCAAAACGCTGGTGCTGGGTTATGGCGACGCGGTCTATCTGGATGGCACCTATTCCGAAGCCGAGCGGCGCGAAATCGCTGAAATCGCGGGCCGCTATGGACTGCTGCTGAGCGAAGGGGCTCCGGTAACGCCGAGCGCGGTTCCTGCCGGAACGCTGCGAGTTGTGGTCAGCCGGACCAGCATCGGAGTTCCGGGCTGCCCGAACTGGAGCCAGCCGGCCCAGCCAAATTACGCGAACAAGACCACGTCGAACTTCGGTTGCGGGGTCAATTCCAATCTCGCGCAGATGGTTGCGGACCCCAACGATCTGATCCGTGGTCGTGAAGGGACACCGTACAGCGATGCTGCAACCGGTGTGAAGGCCATCAACCTTTATCGCGACATTGACGCTAACAATTGGCAAGTCCAAGCGACCTCTCGAACGCGAAGTAACCAGGAGGGACTAAGAATGAACGCTCCGTTCCAGGCGCGCGCAGGGCTGCGCGACCCCTTCACGGCCTTCGTGTGTGATGAGGCCACTGCCGATATGCTTCGGCCGGTGGCGGTCGAACATGGCTGGGCACCCGAGAAGGTCAACAAGGGTGGGCTGCGCAATGCGGTGCAATCGCTGTCAGTCAGCGCCAGCCCCACGATCCTGTTCGTCGACCTCAGCGAGTCCGCAGATCCGCTGAACGACATCAATGCCCTCGCGGAGGTCTGCGAGCCTGGCACGATCGTGATTGCGGCCGGGCAGGTCAATGATGTGCGCCTTTATCGCGATCTCGTCGCCAGCGGCATCCATGATTATCTGCTCAAGCCTTTCACGGTCGATCAGCTGCGCGACACGTTCGCACATGCCCAGGCGCTGATTTCGGGCCCACGCGGAGAAGCGCAGGTCGAAAAGCCGCACATCATGGCTGCGGTGATCGGGGTGCGTGGTGGCGTCGGCGCTTCGACCCTCGCTACGTCCCTCGCCTGGATGCTAGGCAGCAAGGCGCAGCGCTCCACCGCTCTCCTGGACCTCGACGTCCACTTCGGAACCGGCGCCCTGGCGTTGGATCTGGAACCGGGACGCGGCCTCACGGATGCCATCGAGAACCCGAGCCGGATCGACGGGCTGTTCATTGAGCGCGCCATGGTTCGAGCGAACGAGCGGCTATCGGTCCTCTCGGCTGAAGCTCCGATCAACCAGCCCTTGATCACCGACGGCGCGGCCTTCTTCCAGCTTCAGGAAGAAATGCGCAGCGCCTTCGAATCAACGGTGCTCGATCTGCCGCGCCATATGCTGATCCAGCACCCGCACATGGTGCATGACGCTCATGTCGCCGTTGTGGTCAGTGAGCTCACGTTGGCGGCGACCCGCGACACAATCCGGATCCTCGCCTGGCTCAAGTCGAACGCACCGCAGACCAAGGTGATCGTGGTGGCGAATCGCGTCCCTTCGGGCGGCGCGATGGAGATTAGCCGCAAGGACTTCGAGCAATCGATCGAGCGCCCCGTGGATATCGTCATCGGCGACGATGGGAAGACGGCCGCCCAGGCCGCCAAGCTCGGCAAGCCGATGGCCGAGGTGTCCAACGGCAAGACGGCTCAGCCGTTCAACAGCTTGTTCGGCATGGTTCTCAGCCATGCTACCGAGGAAGGAGCGGGTCCGGAGGTCAAGACCGCCGCCGCGGGCAAGTCATTGATGACCAACATCAAGACGATGCTGAACAAGAAGGCGGCCTGACGGAGGCGGGCACCCGCCTTCGCTCAACCATGGAAGAAAGTCGGTCGAAATGTCGATGATTGCCATCCTGTTGTTCGCCGGAGCGTCGGGCGCCCTGCTGCTGATCCTGTTCGCCTTCCGCGGACCGTCGGTCGGCAAGATCACCAAGCGCCGGATCGAATTGATCAAGGAGCGGCATGGCGATGTCATCGCCGGGCACGCTCAGGCTCAGATCCGCCGCCTGCTTTCGCGACAGCAGAGCGCAGCTGACAGCTGGGCGTCGACCTTCATTCCGAAGCCCGCCTTGCTGCGTCAGCGGCTGGAACAAACCGGCAAGCCGATTACTCTGGTGCGCTATGCGGCGACCTCGCTCGGCATTGCGCTGGCCGTCATGCTGCTGGCGATGTTCAAGGGCGCGCCAATCCTGCTTGGATTATTCCTGGGGCTGTTTGTCGGAATCGGTCTGCCGCACATGGTCATCGGTTTTTTGATCAAGCGGCGGGTCAACCAGTTCACCTCCAATTTCCCTGACGCCATCGAACTGATGGTGCGCGGTCTCCGGTCAGGTCTTCCGATCACCGAGACCCTGGGCATTGTGTCAGGCGAGATTCCGGGGCCGGTTGGGGTCGAATTTCGTGCCGTTGCCGACCGAATGAAGATCGGTCGGACAATGGAAGCCGCCCTTCAGGAGACCGCGGACCGGCTTGGGACTCCCGAGTTCCAGTTCTTCTGCATCACGCTGGCGATCCAGCGTGAGACCGGCGGCAACCTTGCCGAAACGCTGTCCAATCTGGCGGATGTGCTTCGCAAGCGCGCCCAGATGAAGCTCAAGATCAAGGCGATGAGTTCGGAATCCAAGGCCTCGGCGATGATCGTCGGAGCGCTACCCTTCATCGTCTTCACCCTCGTCTGGTTTGTGAACCCCAGCTACATGGGCGGCTTCTTCTCCGATCAGCGGCTCATGGTCGCTGGTCTCGGCGGACTGACCTGGATGAGCATCGGTGTGTTCGTCATGGCCAAGATGGTCAACTTCGAGATTTAGCGGGGCAAGACAATGCAGCCTTCCGGCCCTACCCTCCTTGGCGTCGATGTTATCTGGGTCGCCACGATCCTTTCGGCGGTCGCCAGCTTCGCAATGCTCCTTGCGATCTACGCCGCCACGACTGTGCGCGACCCGATGGCTCGGCGCGTAAAGGCGCTGAACGAACGCCGCGAGCAGCTCAAGGCAGGCATCGTCGCGTCGACCAATCGGCGCAAGAAGCTGACCAACCGCAACCAGGCCGCGGACCGCGTCCGGACGCTGCTCGCCAGCTTCAAGATGATCCAGGATGATCAGCTGAAGAAAACCCAGGATCGGCTGATGCAGGCGGGCATCCGGACCAAGGACCTGGCCTTCTTCATCATCTTCGCGAAGTTCGTTCTGCCGGTGGTGCTTGGCATTGGTTCTGTCGTGCTGATCTATGTCGTCGACTATTTCCCGGAATGGTCGTCGCTGCGCAAATATATGGCCGTCGCGAGCTCACTGATCGGCAGCTACAAGGCGCCCGACGTATGGCTCAAAAATCGGGTCAACAAACGCAGCGACGCAATCCGCAAGGGTCTGCCGGACGCGCTCGACCTGCTGGTGATCTGCGCCGAAGCCGGTCTTACTGTGGACGCAGCCTTCAACCGCGTCTCCAAGGAATTGGGCAAGGCTTACCCGCAGCTTGGTGACGAGTTCGGCCTGACCGCGATCGAACTTGGATTCCTCAACGAGCGCCGCCAGGCGTTCGAAAACCTGGCGAAGCGTGTCGATCTGGACGCGATCCGTGGCGTGGTCACGACGATGATCCAGACGGAAAAATACGGAACTCCACTCGCGTCTGCGTTGCGCGTCCTGTCGGCCGAATTCCGCAACGAGCGCATGATGCGCGCCGAGGAAAAGGCCGCCCGCTTGCCCGCGATCATGACCGTGCCGCTGATCCTGTTCATCCTGCCGGTGTTGTTCATTGTGATCCTTGGGCCAGCGGCCTGTTCGATCAACGACAGCTTCCTGGGCTAAAAAATTCCTCTCCGGGGGGTCCGCCGTCCACGCTCTTCAAGCGTGGACGGCGGAACGCTTTTCGCGTTTCGAGCGCTGTAACCGGCGATCGATGACAGTGGAGAAGCGCCGATGATCGCCTTCAGCTCGGACCAGTGGGTGATCCTTCTGCTGGTCTTCATTCTCGGACTTCTGATCGGCGGCTTCCTGTTCGCCGGCGGCGGCAAGAAGTGGAGGACGCGTTACCATGACGAGGTTCGCCGCCGCGAGGAGGTTGAGCGCAGCTATGCCGAGCGGGAGCGCGAGTGGCGCGAACGGGATTCGCTCCGCGCCGCTGCCGTGAAAGACCAGCGCGACGAACGCCAGCCGCTCTAACGCGACACGCTAGCCCTCGATCTTCGAAAAGTCCGCGACCCGATGCACCGCATCGCGGAACCGCGCCAGCAGGTTCAGCCGGCGCGCACGGACATCCGGATCGGAATCATTGACGGTAACATGATCGAAGAAGGCGTCGATCGGTCCACGCAAGAACGCGAGCGCGCTCATCGCGCCGGTGAAATCCTCCGCTTCGACGGCATCAGACGCTTGCGGCTCAGCGGAGTCGAGCGCACGAACAAGCGCCGATTCCAGCTCCGGCCAATCGGCGTCGTCACCCTGGACTTGGCCAGGCGTCCAGCTTCCTTCCTCGCGCTTCAGGATATTCGCGGCCCGCTTATAGGCGATGAGCAGATCGGTGCCTTCGACGGATTCGACAAACGGCTGCAACGCCTTCACCCGCGCCAGCAGCCGGACCAAATCGTCCTCGCCGCCCAGCGCAAACACCGCGTCGATCAGGTCGTGGCGAACTCCAGCGTCGCGCTGCTGGACCTTGAGACGATCGGCGAAGAAGTCGAGAATCTCGTCAGTTGTGCGGTCGAGGCGATGTGTCTCGTTCTCCGCCCGGCAGTTCGGGGTGACGAGCTGCCGTGCGCGGTTGGCCAGCGCTCCTCTTATGGCTTGGGTGAGGCTCATCCTCCCACCATTGCGAACGATCAGCTCAATCGATGAAATCGCGGCACGGCGGAGCGCAAACGGATCCTTCGATCCTGTCGGCTTCAGGTTGACGCCGAAAAAAGCGCAGATCGTATCCAGCCTATCCGCGAGACTTACCGCCACACTAACCGGCGCGGTCGGCACGTCATCGCCCTGCCCGACCGGCTTGTAATGATCGCGGATCGCGTCGGCGACTTGCACATCCT
>CBFGZJ010000087.1:0-7470 GCA_965653215.1 uncultured Sphingomonas sp.
TTCATCGCCGTCTTGCGCAGCAGGGCGTAGGCATCCGGTTCGGACAAGCCGCGGCTGTTCATCAGCAGGGCCTTGGCACGCTCGATCGTTTTGCGCTCGCTAAGGGCGGTCCGGGCTTCCTCAAGCTCTGACTGAATCCTCGCGAACGCTCCAAAGCGACGGATCGCCAGGTCCATGATCGGTTTGACGCGCTCCTTGCGCAGGCCGTCGACCACATATGCCGAAACGCCAGCATCGATCGCGGCGCCGATCATCGTATCGTCAGATTCATCGACAAACATGGCAATCGGCTTCGCCAGAGCCTTGCTGACGACCAGCATCTCTTCAAGCGTGTCGCGGCTCGGACTTCCGAGGTCCATCAGCACCACGTCTGGAGCGAGCCGCTCGATCCGCGCGACGAAGGCACCAAAGGGCGGGATCAGGTGGATATCCTCGTAGCCCGCCTCGCGCAGCCCGGCCTCGAGCACCGCCGCCCGTTGACCGCTGTCATCGACGATGACGATCCGCACCGCTACCCTTCTTCAGTCATTGCGCCGGCGCGGAATGCCATGCTGCACCGCACAAATAAAGAGCAGTTAGATGCAGGGGTCGAACAGCTCGATCGGATCGTTCGCGCCGGTCTCCCAACTTGCCGCTTCTGCGAGGCTGGTCCCGTCGAGAATCCCGGCGCTGCTTTCCCGCACGAGGGCCATGATCTTGCGAATGGCGCAGGTCCGCTCGTCGGTGCAATCTCCGCAATTGGAATAGAAGTGAACGCTCGCGCACGGCACGAGGGCGATCGGACCCTCGAGGTGCCGCACCACATCGCCGAAGCTGATGCGATCAGGTGAAATCGCAAGGGTATAGCCTCCACCCGGCCCGCGGATGCTCTGAACCATTCCAGCCTTCTTCAGTTCGAGCATGATCAGTTCAAGGTACTTGCGCGGGATCGCCTGGCTTTGTGCGATGGTGGCAAGCTGAACCGGCTTGCCGACTTCGCTTTCCGCCAGAAGGAGGAGAGCCCGCAGGGCGTAACGCGTTCGTTGGGAGATCATGCTCACCGCTGTAGGAGGTCGCGGCATCTGCACTCAAGCAAAATCCTAAAGCCGAGCGGGAATTCAGGGTTCAAAACACTAGTTGACTAGTAGGGTATAAGAGTTTAGCGATTCGGCATCCAAGGGGAGTTGACCAAATGCGTCTTCATCATCGATTCGCCGCGAGCCTGGTTGCGCTGGCGCTCATCACGACTCCGGTCGCGGCCCAGGCGGCTCCGGGCCAGCTGCTGAACGTCTCCTACGATCCCACTCGGGAGCTTTATCAGGCAATCAACGCGCGCTTCGCGGCCAAGTGGAAAGCCCAGTCCGGTCAGTCGGTCACCATCCGGCAGAGCCACGGCGGGTCGGGCAAGCAGTCCCGCTCGGTGATCGACGGCCTCCCGGGCGACGTCGTCACTCTTGCGCTCGGGTACGACATCGACGCGATCGCTCAGCGCGGACTGATCAACTCGGGCTGGCAGAAGCGCCTGCCGAACAACAGCTCGCCCTATTACTCCACGATCGTCTTCGTCGTCCGGAAGGGCAATCCGAAGAACATCAAGGACTGGAATGACCTGGTGCGCCCTGGGGTGAAAGTGATTACTCCGAACCCGAAGACCAGCGGCGGCGCTCGCTGGAATTATCTCGCGGCGTGGGGCTATGCACAGCGCAAGCTCGGTTCTGCGGCCAAAGCCAAGGACTTCCTGGTCCAGCTGTTCCGAAACGTGCCAGTGCTGGATAGCGGCGCGCGTGGATCAACCACCACCTTCGCCGAGCGCGGGCAGGGCGACGTCCTGCTTGCCTGGGAAAATGAAGCCTACCTGATCACCAACAAGATGAGCCGGGGCAAGTTCGAGATCGTCAATCCGTCGGTCTCGATCCTCGCCGAGCCGCCGGTGACGGTGGTCGACAAGGTCGTCGACAAGAAGGGCACCAGGGCGGCTGCGGAAGCCTATCTGAAGTATCTCTACACGCCCGAGGCGCAGGAGATCATTGCCCAGAATTATTACCGTCCGCGCAACGCGGCAGTCGCGGCGAAGTATCGCGCACGGTTCGCCAACATCCCGCTGCTGCAGATCGACCGCAACTTCGGCGGCTGGGCCAAGGCGCAGCGGGCGCACTTTAACGACGGCGGTCTGTTCGATCAGATCTTCGAAGCCGCAAAGAAATAACCGGGGTCCGGACGGCGGGGCGCCACGACTCCCGGCGCCCCGCCCACTGGTAAGATAAGGGGAACATTCATGAGAATTCTGCTTCTGGGCAGCGCCTCGCTGCTCGCCCTCGCCACGCCTGCGTACGCGCAGGATGAGCCGAGTGCCGATGCCGCCGCCAGCGAGCAGGGGGTGATCGACACGCTGGTCGATGACGCTCCCGCGGCCGAGGCCGCTCCTGCGCCTACCGGCGACCCGGTGCTCGATCGTCTGAACGCGCTCGAAGCCCGGCTCAAGCAGGTCGAGGCCCGCAACAAGCAACTCGAAGAGCAGGCCGAACTGAACCAGGACCGGATCGAGAGTGTCGAGGTCCGCGCCGCCAAGGCCGCGCAGTTCACCTGGGGTCCGTCCTTCAGCGAGCCGACCGGATCGTTCACCTTCAAGCCGCGCGGCGTGATCCAGGCGGACCTCGCGTTGTTCAAGGAGCGCGAGGGCGGATACGACTACAACAACGGAACCGCCTTCCGCCGCGCCCGGCTCGGCTTCGACGGCACCGCGTTCAAATGGTTCAACTATCGCGCCGAGGTCGAGTTCGCCGGCAATGCCGTGCAGCTGCTCGACTTCTATGTTCAGTACACCAAGATCCCGAAAACGCTGATCACGCTTGGCCAGCACAAGGCGCCGTTCGGGCTCGAGGCGAACAACAGCGACAGCTACAATATCTTCCTTGAGCGCGGCATGTTCACCAATGCGTTCGGCAATGCCGGTGCAGAACGCCGCATCGGCGCCTCGGTCGCCTATGCGCCCAAGGAGAACCTCAATCTAGCGGCCGGCATCTTTGGCGAGAGCGAGGCGATTGGGCGTGCCGGAGGCACCATTTCGGGCACCAACAATCGGGTCCCCGATGAAAGCTGGGGCTTCAACGGCCGCGCGACTTGGGAACCGCTGTTTGACACGGCGGGGGGCCGGATCATCCACGTCGGGGCTTCGGCGTATTACCGGACTGCCCTTCGCTCGGGTGACATCGAAGATGCGGTTCGCTTGACCGACCGGCCGAACGTCCGGGTCGACAATGGCAACATCGCCGATTCCGGAGTGATCGGCGCCGTAGGCGGCCACCCGGACTTCGGCGGCGGAGCCCCGGTCAAGTCGCTGAAATATGGCGGGGTCGAGGCCGCGGCCGTGTTTGGACCGATCACCCTGGCAGGTGAATATGGCAAGCTGTGGCTTGATCGCGCAGATGCCGACAATCTCAGCTTCCACGGCTTCTATGGCTTCGCGAGCTGGTTCATCACCGGCGAGACGCGGCCGTTCAAGGGCGGCAACTTCGACCGCATCCGTCCCCGCACCGAATTCGCCAAGGACGGATTGGGCGCGTTCGAACTGGCGGCCCGCTACGACAAGATCGATCTGTCGGATACGCCGGGCTGCCGCTCGACCACAATCACCTCAGCCTGCTCCGTCCTCAACACGGCGGCCGGAAATGAGGCAAAGAGCGTGACTCTCGGGCTGAATTGGTATTTGAACCCCTACCTCAAATTCATGGTCAACTGGATAAGGTTCAGCGGCGACAATACCCCGCTTGATCCCGAAGGAAACGCCACGCCGTCTGATACGAGCGATGATGCTAGAAAAACGAAGGGTGATGCGTTTGCCGGTCGTCTCCACCTGGACTTCTGATTGATGGCGACCGTGGCACATGCGGTCGGCACTGCTCGGCCCCGGAGGCGCAACGCGCTTCCGGGGCTCGGCCTGTCTTTGGGCATCACGCTCAGCTGGCTGTCGATCATCGTCCTGCTGCCGCTGTCGGCAGCCTTCATCAAAAGCATGGCCAACGGCCTCGACGCGTTCGTCAACGCGGCCTTTTCGGAGCGGGCGCTCGCGGCCTACCGCTTGAGCTTCGGCGCCGCTCTCGCGGGTGCGGCGATCAACGCGGTGTTTGGCCTCATCGTCGCCTGGGTGCTCGTGCGCTACGACTTCCCCGGCAAGAAGCTGTTCAACGCCATCGTCGATCTGCCGTTCGCGCTTCCGACGGCGGTGGCCGGCATCGCGCTGACCGCGATCTATGCGGATACCGGACCAATCGGCTCGCTGCTCGCTCCCTACGGCATCCGCCTCGCCTACAATCCCGCGGGCGTTGTCATCGCACTGACCTTCATCGGTCTCCCATTCGTCGTGCGAACCGTAGAACCCGTGCTCGCGCAACTTTCGAAGGAAGTGGAGGAAGCGGCGATCACTTTGGGAGCGACCCGCCTGCAGACGTTCGCGCGGGTGATCGTGCCGAGCTTGCTGCCGGCGCTCGCGACCGGTTTCGCGCTCGCCTTTGCGCGCGGCGCGGGGGAATATGGGTCGGTGATCTTCATCGCCGGCAACATGCCGTTCAGCTCGGAGATTGCGCCGCTGCTGATCATCACTCAGCTCGAAGAATATGATTATGCCGGCGCCACCGCGATCGCGGTGGTGATGCTGCTGATCTCGTTCGCGATGCTGTTCGTCCTCAACCTGCTGCATCATTGGCAGGTCAGGAGGAGCGCATGAGCCGCTTTCGCTCTCCGCTGCAGGAATCCGCTTGGGCCCGCCGCGGCTTGATCCTCGTTGCGCTGCTTTACGTCGGAGTGTTGTTGCTGTTCCCGCTGTTTACGGTCTTCCAAGGCGCGTTCTCGGCAGGGCTGGAGATGTGGCGGGAGTCGATCCAGGAACCGGATGCCGTCGCTGCGATCAAGCTGACGTTGCTCGTGGCGGCAATCGCCGTGCCCTTGAACGTCGTGTTTGGCGTGTCCGCTGCGTGGGCCATCGCCAAGTTCGAGTTTCCGGGCAAGGCCGCGCTCGTCACCTTGATCGATCTGCCTTTCTCGGTGTCGCCGGTCGTCTCTGGGCTGATCTACGTCCTGATGTTCGGGGCGCAGGGCTGGTTTGGGCCGTGGCTGCAGGACCATGACATCGCGATCATCTTCGCTCTTCCCGGACTGGTGCTGGCCACCGTGTTCGTCACTTTCCCATTCGTTGCCCGAGAGCTGATTCCGCTGATGACTGCTCAAGGGCGGTCGGAAGAGGAAGCGGCCATGACACTCGGGGCGAGTGGATGGCAGGCCTTCTGGCACGTTACCCTGCCGAACATCCGCCTTGGCCTGTTGTACGGCGTGTTGCTGTGCAACGCGCGGGCCATGGGTGAGTTTGGCGCAGTGAGCGTCGTTTCTGGTCATATTCGCGGCGAAACCAACACGATGCCGCTTCACATCGAGGTGCTCTACAATGAGTATAACTTTGTCGCCGCCTTCGCAGTCGCCTCCCTCCTTGCTCTTCTCGCACTCGTCACCATCGCTGCGAAAAGCTTCATCGAGTGGCGATACCGCGATTCGATTGCCGCGCTCGGCCACTAAGGTGTCGATTGCGATTGACGGCCTCACCAAGCGGTTCGACGTGCACGCCGCTTTGCATGGGGTTTCGCTGACGATCGACGATGGCGAGTTCGTCGCCCTGCTGGGCCCGTCCGGGTCGGGCAAGACGACGCTGCTGAGGATCATCGCCGGGCTCGATTTCGCCGACGACGGTCACGTCCGCTTTGGCGAGGAGGACATCACCAACCTTCCGGCGGCCAAGCGCAACATCGGATTCGTGTTCCAGCATTATGCGTTGTTCGGACACATGACCGTGGCGAAGAACATCGCGTTCGGGCTGGACGTGCTTCCTCGCCGCGACCGCCCGTCCAAGGCGCAGGTTGCGGAGCGCGTCGAGGAGTTGCTCAAGCTGGTGCAGCTCGAAGGCTATGGCAGCCGCTATCCGGCGCAATTGTCCGGTGGCCAGCGCCAACGGGTGGCGTTGGCCCGAGCGCTTGCGCGCAAGCCGCGCTTCCTGCTGCTCGACGAGCCGTTCGGGGCATTGGACGCGAAGGTCCGGCGCGAGCTGCGCACCGCTCTGCGCCAGATTCATGAGGAGCTCGGCCTGACGTCCATCTTCGTGACTCATGATCAGGAAGAGGCCCTGGGGCTTGCCGATCGCGTGGCGATTCTCAACGCAGGGCAGGTCGAGCAATTCGCTCCGCCCGCCGTGATCCGCAGCGTTCCCGCGACCCCGTTCGTGCGGGAGTTTCTCGAATAGGTCTTGGCGCGCCGTCCCCGGCAAGCCATGAAGCGCGAACTGCGGCAGCTTCGGGGGAACCATCGTGCGCAAGATTTATCCTGACGCGGCTGCTGCGCTCGACGGACTGCTGTTCGACGGAATGACGATCGCCGCGGGCGGATTCGGTCTGTGCGGCGTTCCTGAGCGGCTGATCGATGCGATTCAGGCCAGCGGCGTCAAGGACCTGACCTTCGCCTCGAACAATGCCGGCATCGACAATGAGGGGCTGGGGAAGCTCCTTCGCAGCCGTCAGGTGCGCAAAATGATCTCGTCTTACGTCGGCGAGAACAAGGAGTTTGAACGGCAATATCTGGCGGGCGAACTCGAAGTTGAGTTCAGTCCGCAAGGCACGCTGGCCGAACGGATGCGCGCAGGTGGGGCGGGGATCGCCGGCTTCTACACCAAGACCGGGGCGGGAACCGTTGTCGCCGAGGGCAAGGAGGTGAAGGAATTCGACGGGGAGATGTATGTCCTCGAGCGGGGCATTCGCACTGACCTGTCGATCATCAAGGGGTGGAAGGCCGACGAGAGCGGCAACCTGACGTTCCGCAAGACCGCGCGCAATTTCAACCATCCCGCCGCGACCTGCGGCAAGATCTGCGTGGCCGAGGTCGAGGAGATCGTGCCGGTCGGGACCCTCGATCCCGACTCCATCCACCTTCCATCCATCTATGTGAAGCGGCTGATCTGCGGCGCGCCCTACGACAAGAAGATCGAGTTCGTGACCACTCGCGAAAGGACAGCAGCCTGATGCCGTGGGATCGTAACCAGATCGCGGCGCGGGCGGCGAAGGAGCTGAAGGACGGCTATTACGTCAACCTCGGCATCGGCATTCCGACGCTGGTTGCGAACAACATCCCAGCAGGCATGACCGTCACGCTGCAGAGTGAAAACGGGATGCTTGGCATTGGGCCGTTTCCCTACCCGGATGAGGTCGACGCCGACCTGGTCAATGCTGGCAAGCAGACCATCAGCCAGCTCCCGGAAACCAGCTTCTTCAGCTCAGCCGACAGCTTTGCGATGATCCGCGGTGGCCACATCGACCTGACGGTGCTCGGCGCAATGGAAGTGTCCGAGCGCGGGGATATCGCTAACTGGATGATCCCCGGCAAGATGATCAAGGGGATGGGCGGGGCGATGGACCTCGTTGCCGGGGTCAAGAAGATCATCGTCGTCATGGAGCATAC
>CBFGZJ010000088.1:0-7394 GCA_965653215.1 uncultured Sphingomonas sp.
TGACCAGTAAGGTTCGCTGCCATGAGATTGACGTTGTCGGTGAGATCGGCCCAGGTGCCTGCAACACCCGGCACCTGCGCCTGCCCGCCGAGCTTGCCCTCCGTGCCGACCTCGCGCGCCACCCGGGTCACCTCCGAGGCGAAACCGTTGAGCTGATCGACCATGGTGTTGATCGTGTTCTTGAGTTCGAGGATCTCGCCCTTCACGTCGACGGTGATTTTCTTCGAGAGGTCGCCCTTGGCGACCGCCGTCGTCACTTCGGCGATGTTGCGGACCTGGCCGGTCAGGTTGTCGGCCATCAGGTTCACATTATCGGTCAGGTCCTTCCAGGTGCCGGCGACGCCTTCCACTCGCGCCTGACCGCCCAGCTTTCCTTCCGTACCCACTTCCCGGGCGACACGAGTCACCTCGCTGGCGAACGCGTTTAGCTGGTCGACCATCACGTTGATGGTGTTCTTCAGCTCCAGGATTTCACCCTTCACCTCCACGGTGATCTTCTTGGACAGGTCGCCGCGCGCCACGGCGGTCGTCACCTCGGCGATGTTGCGGACCTGACCCGTGAGGTTGGTCGCCATTGCGTTCACATTGTCGGTAAGGTCCTTCCAGGTGCCTGCAACGCCCTTCACGTTCGCCTGACCGCCCAGCTTGCCTTCGGTGCCGACTTCGCGGGCCACGCGCGTCACTTCCGAGGCGAAGCTGGCGAGCTGTTCCACCATGGTGTTCACAATCTTGCCGATCCGCAGGAACTCACCGCGCAGCGGTCGCCCATCGATCTCGACGGTCATGCTTTGAGAAAGATCACCCTTGGCCACGGCCCCGATGACCCGGGCAACCTCCGCGGTCGGCTGGACCATGTCCTCGATCAGCTCGTTTACGGCGCGCACGGACGTTTCCCAGCCGCCGCGCGCGTTCTTCAGCCGCCCGCGCTGGGTGATCTTTCCTTCCTTGCCGACGACTTTGGAGAGGCGCTCGAATTCCTGCGCCATTTCTTCATTGAGAGAGACGACTTCATTGAACAGAGCGCAGATTTCGCCGTCGGCGCCGTCAACCTCTTCGGGCAGGCGCACGCTGAAATCACCCCGTCGCAGTGCACGAAGCGCGGTGACGAGCTGGCGGCGATCGATGAAGTCCCGCGGGGCCTGAATGTTCACTGGGGCTCTCTCCGTCTCGGCTGATCTCCCCCGCCCGGTTGAACATTGGCAGCCCCCCGGCTGCCCTGAACCCATGTATCGCGGAAATGGGTTTCCGCTTTCTGAATATATAGCCGGTCCCTTGAACTTCTCCAGAGGATTTGGAGCGGACGAGGCCGTCCATCAGCGCGGTTTTGCAATTGCAATCAGCCGGGGAAGTGCAAATCAGTCGACGACTGTCATAGGCTTTACTGCCGGACCATTGAGCACCTGCCCATCCGGCGAGAATTGGGATCCGTGACAGGGGCAATCCCAGCACTTCTCGAACCCATTCCAGTGCACCAGGCAGCCCGCATGGGTGCACACGGCCGAGTGGCGGGTGATCTGGCCATCCTGGCCGCGGTAAACAGCGACCTTCGCCATGCCGCTCCGCATGATTCCGCCTTCACCGCGGTCAAGCTCATCTTCCGATCCGATTTCTCCCGGCCCGAGATGCTCGAACAAATTCTTCGCGACTCCGGCCTGACCGCGCGCGAACTCGCCGGTGGCAGTCAGGCTAAGGCCCTTGCGATCCGGTGCGAGCACCGGCGCGAAGCGACTGTCCTTTCCGATGATGAGGGGAACAATGGTCAGGCTGCCAGCGACACCATTGGTAATTCCCTGGCCGCTGTCGCCGGTATGGATGTAGATGTTCTTGTTGCCCGGGTTACGGCCTGAGTAGGGCATGAAGTCGATCGGCTCGAGCACCTGGCCCGACCAGCGATATTCAACATTTCCGAACATCGGATAGCGCTTGCGGGTCCATTCCGTGAGGCGCCCAAACCGCTCGTCCGCATCATTGGCTTCGCCGCTTCGGTGATCTTCGCCACCGACGATCAATAGGTCGCTGGTTTCATCCACTTCCTGGATGCGGACGTAGTGATAGGCCTCATAGGTATCCCACAGCAGAATGTCGGGAACCGAGTGCGGTCCGGCAATTGCTTGGTGTGGATCGTGACTTTGTCGTTGACCGGCGAGTTGGTCGCGAAGACCGCCGCTCTGGCGACAATCGCGGCCCCATTTTCGGTTTCGATCCGCACGCGGTCCGCTCCCGCATCATCGCTGACATAGGCGGTGTTTGCGTAGAGTCGGCCGCCTCTGTTGAGGATCGCGTCGGCAAGCCCGCGCAGATAACGGGTCGGGTGGAAGCGTCCCTGATTGGGGAAACGCAGGCAGCGGCCCGTGTCGAGTCCCGGAACCGGTGCGCTGTCCGCCCATTCGACCTCGACCCCGATGCGGCGGCAGACCTCATATTCCTTCTGAAGGTCGGCGATCGGGCCTTCCTCGGTGGGAATGAGATAGCCATCGAGTCGGCGAAACTGGCAATCAATCCCTTCTTCGCGGCAGATCGACTCGATCCGGTTGACCGCGGCGACTTGGCTCTCGTGATAGAGTTGCGCTTCCTCATCGCCGCGGGCGTTGACCAGTTCTGAGTAAAAATCATCCAGTTCGGTCGCGAGGTGGGCTGTCGTCCTGGCAGTCATTCCATTGCCGATGCTACCGCGATCGATCACCACCACGGAGCGGCCAAGCCGCGACAGTTCATAAGCAGTGGACAAACCCGCGATTCCGGAGCCGATGACCACCACATCGCAGCTTTCGTCCTTCGTTAGGGGTGGCGCGTCGAAGATGGGGCTCTCTTGCATCCAGAACGACACGCTGTGTTCGTTGCCGACGTTCATCATCACGCTCCCGATCTGAAGGGCTCGGTAACGCACAACCACGGGCTGGCGGTTCCGAAGCGCGGGTTAGCGGCCAATGTGGGGCAGCCTACGGTCGCTCTGTTCTTCTTTTGTTCGGATGGGCTATGATCCAGACATGGATAGCGCGCCATCGAGGAAGATCATCCACATCGACATGGACGCGTTCTTCGCGTCGGTGGAGCAGCGGGATAATCCGAGCCTTCGCGGCAAGCCGGTGGCAGTCGGGCATGCCGCCACACGCGGGGTCGTCGCCGCAGCGAGTTACGAGGCCCGCCAGTTCGGGGTCCGCTCGGCGCTGCCCTCGGTCACAGCCCTGAAGCGCTGTCCCGAGCTGATCTTCGTCGCGCCCCGCTTCGAAGTGTACAAAGCCGTATCGCGTCAGATTCACGAGATTTTCGCGCAATATACGAAGCTCATCCAGCCGCTGTCCCTTGATGAGGCCTATCTCGATGTCACCGACAACCTCCAGGGCCTGCCAACGGCATGGACAACAGCACGGGCAATCCGTGAGGACATCCATCGGGAAACAGGGCTCACCGCGTCGGCCGGCATTTCGTACAACAAGTTCCTGGCGAAGCTCGCTTCGGATCAGCGCAAGCCGAATGGGCAGTTTGCAGTGACACCTGAGATGGGACCCGCTTGGGTTGCTGGCCTCTCGATCGAGCGGTTCCACGGCGTTGGTCCAGCGACCGCGCGAAAGATGCACGAGCTGGGGATCGCGACCGGGGCCGACCTGCGGGGAAAATCGGTGGAGTTCCTGCGGCAGCATTTCGGGAGCGCCGCGCACTGGTATCATGGCATCGCCCGCGGCGAGGATCACCGCCAGGTTCGCCCCGACCGAATTCGCAAATCTTCAGGCTCAGAGACGACCTTCCATGAAGACTTGGAGGATCCCGAGGCCATTGAAGCGGGCGTACTAGCCATGGCGGACGATGTGTGGTCCTGGTGCGAGTCCTCGAAGGCCTTCGGGCGCACCATCACCGTGAAGGTCAAGTATCAAGATTTTCAGCTGATCACGCGCAGCCGCACCCATCCGGCGGTCCTCACCAGTCAGGCCGCGTTGCACCAAGCCAGTCTCGCCCTGATCCGCTCTGTCTTTCCGCCAGTGAAGCCAGTCAGGCTGGTGGGTGTCACAGTGTCCAACTTCATGGCGACTTCGGCGGAACTAGGCGACCAGCTGTCGCTGCTACGTGGGTAGGGCGTCCTGTTTAGCGCTCGAGACGTCGTCAGCAGGTGGCGGTGCTGTCAGTCTAACGACAACTTGTCTCCGGTAGACGCAGCTAAGACTTTAGCCGCCACGCCTCAGCTCATGACCATCTGCCATTCAGCCAGTGCGGCTGAGCGGCGAAGCTTGTAAGTCTGGCGGTCAACGAGGTGGCGCTCCTGGTTGAAATGGTTGTGGACCTGAGCGTGAACGGAGCTGAACTTCTGTAGCGTCTTCATCCGGCGGAACCTAAGCATCGCTCGCTCTCGTCGTCGGAATGGAAGGTGTGCGTTCTCCACCCTGTTGTTGAGCCAGCGACCGACCTCTTGCTTGTGAGCGTTACCGATGTCGGTCATGGCCGCGCCGTACGAACGCAAGGCGTCCGTGATGACCATCTCAGGCCTGCCGTAGCGCTTCATCGCCTTCTTCATGAACCGGAGCGCGGCGGCCTTGTCGCGGGTCTTGGTAGCGAGGGATTCCAGTATCTCACCCTCGTGATCCACCGCCCGCCACAGGTAGTGCATCTCACCCCCGATCTTCACGTACATCTCGTCCAAGTGCCAGCGCCACTGGCGGAAGCCGCGCATGCGGGATGCACGCTGCTTGCGGATCTCGCTTGCGAACAGCGGACCGAAACGCGTCCACCAAAGCCGCACCGTCTCATGGCAGATGTCGATCCCACGCTTGAACAGCAGATCATCGACGTTCCGCAGCGACAGCGGGAAGCGGACATACATCATCACGACCAAACGGATCACTTCGGGTGAGGAATTTAAGTACCGGAACGGGTTGGCAGACTTGCTCATCCCCCCCGCTAGCAGGCCGCGTACCTACCGGCCAACTTGCTTTGACAGCTCCCGATCCGCGCTTATCTGAGTAGTCCAGGAATAAGGTCGATTCCTACACCACGGGTGTTCAGGCAGGCACAGCCTCGGAAGTGGAGGCATACGAAGATGAGCCAGATAACATGGTCACGTCGAATGCCATGGCGAGCGCTTGGCACCCTTCGGCATTGAAGTGAAGATGGTCGCCCAAGTCATAGGCCGGGAGCAAACGGGACGGACGGTCGGGATCACGTACAGCAGCGTCGAAGTCCACGAACCCGTCCGCTCCGTTCGATGACCTGATCCAAGAGTTAACTGCTTGCCGGCAGTCCTCCTTTTCAGGAGAGTAATGCTCGGAATCCTCGAATGGCGTGATAGTGCCGAGTATCACTTTCGCACCGCGGAGCCGGGTACGAGCGATCAATTGCTGATACCCTGCCACCAGGTCCTCAGCACGCAGTGGCAAAGCCTGGCCGAGTTCGGGGATGCCGGACAACCCGATATCGTTGGTGCCGATCAGCACGACAACGTGAGAGAGGTTCTCGATCCGCAAAACGTCGCGCTCGAAACGGGCGAGCCCTGCGACCCCCATGTCGGGCTGCAATCCGTTTGCGAGCAGGCGATTGCCTCCGATGCCCGCATTGGAGATTGTCCCCGGCTGACCTGGCGATGCCTCGTTAAGCTGGCTTTGCAGAATGTCAGGCCAACTTGCAGGAAAGTTGCAGTTGGCATCGGTCAGCGAATCGCCAAACGCGGCCATCACGGGCCCGCGACCGGGCCGTGCCGTAGAGATTCCGGAGATGAAGGGGCGAACGATGAAAGTCTGTGCACCGTTCAGCTTTTCGGCACAGCTCTGGTTGCCGGCGGCAACGTCCACAGGAATCTTGCCAAATCCTCCGACGAGGACTCCTTCGGGAAGATGAAAACTTAGCATCAACTGTCCGTGGCAACCCGCCGGAAGTGCAATCGGATCGCTTATGGCCGGAGCGCCTGGTGCAATGGCAATCTCTGCCCGACCGCCAAAGGTTATGGCGGTCTGCAAGTCAGGCCGATCATCAAGAGCCGCAAATCCAGCTGCGATCACCAGCGGAGTATCCCGCTCCTCGTTGGACAAGCGCAGCCTAATCATTGTTCCAAGCCCCCGGAGAGGAAAGCGGAACCTGAGCGTGCCCTTGACGGGTTTGGCCCGCACCTGCTCGGCATACTCGCCCGGCAAGCCGCTACGTTCAGCGAACTCTTGAAACTCGTTATCTGAGAGCTGCACCAAAGGCGTAGGGCTTGATTGATAGATCTCGTGCCAAAACTCGTTGCTGTCCGTCATTATGCCTCGGTAGCATCTGAGTGCCGAAAACCAAACCCGTCTGCTGCCAGCCTCCAGCGGGTGAAAATGGCGTCAGTGCCGATCCGCTGCAGGAGCGCAGTTCCAAAGGGCATAAGAAATCCGGCAGCGGTGCGCTCAAGACCCTGCCACATGCGCAGTCTAAAGCCCCCGGCGCAAAGCGGCTACGTCAACTTGGTGGAACGACCCCGCTTAGGGCCTGATGCTGCAATGGGTGCCAAGCGGATATCGCGCGACGGCGTCAGGCCGCTCTGCGGGCCTCACACACCGCGCCGCGCAGGGCGGCTTCGCCGAACGGCTTCTGGATGATCACCGCTTCCGGGCACCGGTCACGCGCCATTGGGGCGGTCCCAGTGATGTAGAGAACCGGGATCGGCTTCTTGTCGCAGATGCGCTGGACTGCATCGATGCCACATCCGGGGGATAACTGCACATCTGCCGTGATGAGGTCCGGGCACCGATCGGACGCTGCAGCTACTGCTTCCTCTTCGCTGCTCGCGACTGCAAATGAGGTGAAGCCAAGGTCGCGCAGCCGATCTTCGATCAACATGGCGGTGAAAACCTCATCCTCGATGATCAGCGCGTGCATGACCGCGTCGCTCCCTCGCGCATTTGGCGGGAGCACGATGGTCTCTCAGCCGCCGAGGCCAAATCATCCCGGCGATTCTCACCATCTAACACAAGTTAGACCGCCGACCTTCGGTTGTTTCGCTATCGCTATCACTAAGGTGCTGATAACGTGCCGGAATGACGGACTACACCGCTGCGGACCTCGCGCTGGCTGAGCGGCACATTGCCCAGGGGGAGCAGCACATCGGTCAGCAGGAGCGGCTACTGACAACTCTCGCCACGAAGGGGTTGCCCACTGCGGAAGCGGAGAAATTCCTGTCCTTGCTTTATGAGACGCAAGTCGAACATCGCAGACATCGCGAGGGTATAGTTGTGGCTCTTGAAGAGGAGGCAAGAGCCTGCGGGCTGACGCGAGCGTTCTGACTTTCGGAAGTTAAGTCAGCTAGCTTCGGCGATCCTTAAGCGCTGCACTTGCGGGCTTCCACGTTGCAAGTAGGTGGGGTCGAATTCGGCTGTTGCGACGAGGGCATCCCACTGCGGCAGCCGGACCATGCGACTGCGCCATTCGACCAGTCCTTCAGCCCG
>CBFGZJ010000089.1:0-7288 GCA_965653215.1 uncultured Sphingomonas sp.
CAGCGGCCTTGTCCATGTCCTTGAAGCAGGAGGGGTCGGGGAGGAAATCACGGATAGTCGGGTGACGGTGGCGGAGAAGCTCCTCGCGGGAAATGCCCCGCGCCAAGAGGAGCTGGTCAGCGAGGCTGTCCGTCTCGAACCCGTCGTCGGCACCACCGCGCCGCCGCCACCGCCACGGCTGGCCGCTAATCGATTGCGCTACCCCGCACGCAAATTCCAATCGGTCCTCCCCGGCGCGCTCGTCAGAGCGACTTGTGATGCTCCCCCTTGATCCGGCGGATCGTGCCGGAGCTGGCGCGCATCACGATGCTTTCGGTCGTAATGCAATTCTTGAGGCGCTTGACGCCGTCAAGCAGCGACCCCTGGGTCACACCGGTGGCAGCAAAGATGCAGTCGCCCCGCGCCATATCCTCAAGCTCGTAGATCCGGTCGAGGTCCTCGATTCCCCAGCGCCGCGCCCGGCCGCGCTCCTCATCGTTACGGAACAGCAGCTGACCCTGGAACTGGCCGCCAACGCAGCGGAGGGCCGCCGCGGCTAGCACGCCTTCGGGAGCTCCGCCGGAACCCATATAGACATCGACCGTCGTATCCGGATCGGTGACGGCAATGACCCCGGCGACATCGCCGTCCGGGATCAGCATGATTCCGCATCCGAGAGCGCGAAGCTCCGCGATCAGCTCGGCATGGCGCGGGCGGTCGAGCACGCACACGATGATCTCGCCCGGCAGGACGCCCTTGGCAGCCGCGATTGAGCGGATGTTGTCGCTCGCTGATTTCTTCAGATCGATCGTGCCGTCTGGGTAGCCCGGTCCGATCGCCAGCTTCTGCATATAGACGTCGGGAGCGTGCAGCAGGCAACCTTCCTCGCCGATCGCCAGCACCGCCATCGCGTTGGCCCCGGCCTTGGCGGTGATGGTCGTGCCTTCGAGCGGATCGAGCGCGATGTCGATCTTGGGGCCGGTGCCCGGCTCCGAGCCAACCTTTTCGCCGATATAAAGCATCGGCGCTTCGTCGCGCTCGCCCTCGCCAATGACGACGGTTCCGTCCATCGGCAGCTCATTGAGAGCCTTGCGCATCGCTTCGACCGCGGCGGCGTCGGCCGATTTCTCGTCACCGCGTCCGACCAGGCGTGATGCTGCGATCGCCGCAGCCTCGGTCACCCTGACCATCTCCAGCACGAGAACACGGTCGAGGACGTGGCTGGCAGTCGGATGGTCGAATTTCATCGGTGATTCCTCAGTTTGGCTGTCCTCGATAGGCTGCGTCGCGGCCTGACTCAATTCGCTTCGGACTGACTTTCCGGTCTTGCCGCTGCTTGATGCTCGAGGACGTCGTTGTGGATGTGCACCACTCTAAGACCGAGTCGTGTCTCAACGATGAAAGCGGCGAAGCCGGACGCGATGGAGATCATCGAGCCAATGAACAGTAGCGCGATCAACGTTCCGAAGTGAGCATCGAACAGTTCCGCGGCGAACAGCATTACGACGACCAGGCAGGTGAGGCATGCGCTGATGACGCTGAGCAGGATGGCGATGTTGATGACCGAGATTCGCCGATCAAGCACGCGGACTTCGAACAACAATCGATCATGCTCGGCACCCCGCGACCGGAGGATCAACGGCTCGATCACGCGGGCCCGGTCGATCACGCGGGCGAGCCGCCCAGCGCAGACGTTGAGGAAGCCACCGATCCCGGCAAGGAGAAAGATCGGGGCGACCGAGGTCTGGATCGTTTCGGCGACTTGGGAGACCTGCGGCAGCGGGACCGTGCTCATGCGACGGCAGTAGCTTCCGGAGCCGTCACGCCTTGCAGGAAGCGCTTGACGCCGCGTGCCGCCTGGCGAAGCCGCTGTTCATTCTCGACCATCGCGATGCGGACGAAGCCTTCGCCATTCTCGCCGTAGCCCACGCCGGGAGCCACCGCGACGCCCGCCTGCTGAAGCAACTGTTTGGAGAATTCGAGGCTGCCGAGATGGGCATGGCTTGGGGGTAATGGCGCCCACGCGAACATGGATGCTTGCGGCGGCGGGATGTCCCAGCCGGCCCGGCCGAAACTCTCGACAAGCACATCGCGGCGGCGCTTGTACAGCTGCCGGTTCTGCTCGACGATGTCCTGGGGACCGTTGATCGCTGCGACCGCAGCCGCCTGGATTGGAGTGAAGGCACCATAGTCGAGATAGGATTTCACTCGAGCAAGGGCCTCGATCAGGCGGGCGTTTCCGACAGCGAAGCCGACCCGCCAGCCGGCCATCGAATAGGTCTTCGACATTGAGGTGAACTCCACCGCGACGTCTTTGGCTCCGGGGACCTGCAGGATGGACGGCGTCGGCGTATCGCCGAAGTAGATCTCCGAATAGGCGAGGTCCGAAAGGACCCACAGCCCCTGTTCCTTCGCGAACGCGACCACCCGCTCGTAAAAGGCGAGGTCGACGACTTCGGCGGTGGGATTGGATGGATAGCCCATCACCAGAACCGACGGCCGGGGGACGGTGAAATCCATCGCCCGCTGGAGGCTCTCGAAATAGCGCTCGTCCGGTGTCGTTGGGACTGCGCGGATTGTCGCCCCGGCGATGATGAAGCCGAAGGTGTGGATCGGATAGCTCGGGTTTGGCGCTAGAATAACGTCTCCCGGACCAGTGATCGCCTGCGCCAGATTGGCGAGACCTTCCTTCGACCCAAGGGTGACGACGACCTCCCGCTCCGGGTCGATATCAACCCCGAAGCGGCGGCCGTAATAGTTGGCCTGTGCCTTGCGCAGGCCCAAGATGCCCTTTGAAGCGGAATAGCCGTGCGCATGCGGATCGCGAGCAACTTCGGCTAGCTTGTCAATGACATGCGGTGGTGGAGGCAGGTCCGGATTGCCCATGCCAAGGTCGATGATGTCCTCGCCGCTCGCCCTCGCTGCGGCCCGCATCGCATTCACCTCGGAAATTACATAAGGTGGCAGGCGGCGGATGCGGTAGAATTCCTCGTTCATCCGTTGCGTCTATGCGATTGTGTTCCGTTGCGAAAGGATTCGGCGATGGCGAGCAAGAAAGAAGAGGCGGGGACCGGTGACCAACAATCCGGAACTCAGCAGTCTTCCGCCATTCCCGGTCTTGAGGAGATGCAGCACTGGACCTTGATCATGGGCCGGGCGCAGCAGATGCTGATGCAGGCCTGGGCCGACGCTCTGCCGAAGGACAAGCCATTCCCAACTTTCCCGGCAACGAGTTCCGCGGCCGACCCGCTCGCTTTGATGAACGCGGGGGTGGAGGCGTGGACCAAGGGGCTGGAGAGCTGGGGCAAGCTGATCTCTCCGCGTGAGAACGAGGGGAAGCCCGCGGCCGGAAGTGATCGGCGGTTCTCCCATCCGGAATGGCGGGAAAACCCGGTCTTCGACACCATCCGGCAGACTTATCTTTCCATCTCCGACCGGATGCTCGGAACGGTCGATGACATTGCAGATCTTGACCCGGACACCCGGCAGAAATTGCGTTTCGCTGTCCAGACTTTCGTCGATGCGATGAGTCCCTCCAATTTCGCCCTGACCAACCCGCAGGTCCTGCAGCGCACGTTTGAGACGCGCGGGGAGAATTTACTCAACGGCCTGAAGAACATGCTCCAGGACATTCAGCAGGGGCAGTTGACCCAGAGCAAGTCCGGAGCGTTCGAGGTTGGTTCGAACATTGCCGCGACGCCAGGCAAGGTCATCCATGAAACGCCGCTGTACCAGCTGATTCAGTATACACCGACCACGGACAAGGTGCTGAAGACACCGCTGGTGATTTTCCCACCCTGGATCAATCGCTTCTACATTCTCGACCTGAGCCCGGAAAAAAGCCTGGTCAGATGGTGCGTCGACCACGGCGTTTCCCTGTTCATGGTTAGCTGGAAGTCGGCGGACGAGAGCAGCGCTAACACCAGGCTCGCCGACTATGTGCTTCGGGGACAGGTCGACGCGATCGACACCGTGAGAGATCTCCTCGGGGTCGAAAGCGTTCACACGATCGGCTATTGCGTTGCTGGCTCAACGCTTGCCGCGACCCTTGCCGTGCTCGCGGAGCGCGGACAGGCTGACAAGGTCAAGAGCGCGACGATGTTCACCGCTCAGGTCGACTTCACCAAAGCCGGCGACCTCAAGCTGTTTCTTTCGGATGAAACGATGGGCCTGCTCAGCCAGCTGACGGCGGAAAAGGGATTTCTCGACGGCCGCTACATGGCCGCGACCTTTAATCTTCTGCGTGGTCGCGACCTTATCTGGAGCTATGTCATCAACAATTATCTGATGGGCGAGGAGCCCGCTCCGTTTGATCTCCTCCATTGGAACAGCGACTTCACCAACCTGCCGGCAAGCTGGCACCGGGAGTATCTTGAGCAGTTCTACCGCGACAATCTTCTTGCCAAGCCTGGCGGCATTACGATCGAAGGCACCCCGGTCGACCTCAGCAAGGTCAAGACCCCGATGTTTATTCAGGCGGGCAGCGAGGATCATATCGCGCCGCCGGAAAGCGTGTGGAAGGCGATGGACCATTTCGGCGGGCCGAGGCAGTTCCTGCTGGCTGGGTCCGGTCACATTGCTGGGGTGGTCAATCCGCCGTCCGCCAAGAAATACGGCTTCTGGACCAATGATGATTCACCGCAAAGCCTTGAGGAGTTCGTCGCCGGAGCGACCGAACATAAGGGAAGCTGGTGGGAGTATTGGCTCGACTGGCTCCGCTCGCATGACCCCGAGGAGGTCGGGGTAGAGGGAGCCCGCATTCCAGGGCAGGGCAAACTGAAGACGATCGAAGATGCGCCCGGCCGCTACGTGAAATCGCGTTGAGGCACCCAGCGCTTACCGACCGAGCCGCAGATTAGAGAATTCCGCCTCCGAGCATCAGGCGGAAGATTCCGAGCAGGATCACAAACAGGTTGATGTTCCGCCCGAGTTTGCTGTGACCCAGCATCCCGACGCCTGCCCCGACAACCGCCAGCGGGATGATGAGCCAGTTCGCCCATCCAAGCAGCGGCAGGAAGGCAACCACAGCCAACCCCAGTGCGACCAACCCGATGAGGATGGATACGACGTTGAACATGGTGGTCCTTTCCGTTGGCGGTGTCGCGACATGAATTACTAACAGATATGGTGAACGTCACGTTGGTTGAAGTTAACCCGTCAGGCTGGCAACTATTGCTCATGTCTTCAATCCGGCGTTCGATCCTGCTTCCCGTCTGTGTTTTGCTGGCGCTCGGCACCGCGTCCTGTGAGTCCGCGAATCGCAAGCCCGCCGTGCAGCCGATTGTTCAGGTCGTACCAAGCAAGGCGGATGGGTGGCTGCGAGTTGCAAGCCCGCGCGACGTTGAACGGATTCGGCGCGTATCGTCGGCCTGGCAGCAGGCGTTGGCCGACGTTCGCGCCAGTGGCCGCTCGGGGGAGCTTCGCAGTGAGGGCGATCTGTTGAAGCCATTGGCCGCACTCGATCGGCCGGCGCCAACTCCGGGCAGCTACAATTGCCGTCAGATCAAGCTCGGCCGGCTCGACCGGCGCACTCCGACGATCGAAAAGTTCAAGCCCTTCTTCTGCTATGTCGAGGTCGAGGGCGAGTTGCTCACGATCGTCAAGCAAACCGGCAGTGAGCGTCCCGCCGGGCGGCTGTGGGAGGATGATGATGTCAAGCGGCTCATCTTCCTTGGCACGCTCGCCCTCGGCAATGAAGGGCGAGTCAAAGCCTATGGCGACGATCCGCGACGCGATATGGCCGGGATCGTCGAGCGTGTGGGCCCATTTCAGTGGCGGCTGGTGCTTCCTTGGCCGCGAGGCACGTCGAAGCTTGACGTGATTGAGCTGACTCCCGTTGCCGAGCAGCCCAAATAGTCCAACCCTCGCCGATCCGGTTGAGGTGCGTCGGCATCTGATCGCGGCTGCCGCGGCGGGGACTTCGATCAGCTATTCGGAGCTGCTTGGCCAGCTCGGCTACGCCTTCTCGCGGCCCAAGATGCGAGCCTTGTGCAAGGTCCTGGAGACGGTGGATTCGATCGCCGAACAACGGGGCGAGCCCGAATTAGCGGTGCTCGTCGTGCGTGAATCAGACCGATTGCCGGGACAGGGCTGGTGGGTTGGCGGCGGCGCGCGAAAACATGATCATGTAGGAAGCTGGGAAGGCCCCAAAGCCCGCCTGCTCATCGACCGGTTGCATCAAGAGGCATTCGACTATTGGGGCGGGAGAGGCGGCTCGCAATCGGCGGACTGACCGACTAAGTGCCGCCAATGTCTAATCCGGCCGAAGTTCGAAGTTTCACTGTCGACGCTGACGATGATGGCATACGGCTCGACCGCTGGTTCAAGCGGCACTTGCCCGAGGTGAGCTTCAATGTCGTGTCGCGCTGGGCGCGGACGGGACAGCTGCGGGTTGACGGCAAGCGCGCCAATCCCGGTGATCGGGTCGAAGCCGGGCAATCGATCCGCGTGCCCCCGCCCGAATCAGCTCCTGCCTCCACTGGTCCAAAGCCCCGGAAGCTCATAGCCCTGACCGCTGATGAGCAAGATTTCATTCGAGACATGGTAATCCACCAGGATGAGCACAGTTTCGTGCTTTCGAAGCCTCCGGGCCTTGCCACTCAAGGTGGGACGAAGACGACTCAGCATCTCGATCGTTTGCTGGATGGCTTGGCCGACACGCAGACGCAGCGGCCGAAGCTGGTGCACCGGCTCGACAAGGATACGTCAGGGGTTCTGCTGGTTGCGCGGTCAGCGCGCGCGGCGGGGCACTACGCCAAGGCATTCTCAGGCCGCACGGCCCGAAAAATCTACTGGGCGCTGGTCACCGGAGTGCCCTCTGCAGACGAGGGACTGATCGACTTGCCGCTAGCGAAGCAGCCCGGAACCGGCGGTGAGAAGATGCACGTCGACCGCGAGGAGGGGCTGAGTGCGCGGACCCGCTGGCGGGTAATCGACCGCGCGGGCAATCGCGCCGCCTGGGTCGAGCTGCAGCCGCTGACGGGACGAACGCATCAGCTGCGCGCGCACATGGCCGCGATCGGTCACCCCATCGTTGGCGATGCAAAATATGGCGGCCCTGAAGCGTTTTTGACCGGCGGCATCAGCCGCAAAATGCATCTTCATGCCCGGCGCCTGAAGATCGACGGACTTGATGGCAAGGTAATCGACATCACCGCGCCCTTGCCGCAGCACTTCGCCGAAAGCCTCGCCACTCTCGGGTTCGAAGAGATGGCGGGCGAGATGCTCCCGCTTCAATCGGAAACGGGGAGATCGACCGCGGAGGCGAAGCGCCGCGGGAATGTCATAGACCGCGCTCCCCGGCTCCAGA
>CBFGZJ010000090.1:0-7256 GCA_965653215.1 uncultured Sphingomonas sp.
TCCGGAGCGTTCATGAAGCCGCCGTGCGGCATCCCTTCGAAGACATGCAGTTCCACCGGAATCTCCGCGCGCCTCAGCGCACGATGCATTCGAACGGTGTTCGACAGGAACAGGTCGCGGGTGCCGGTCTGGAGGAAGGTGGCCGGAAAGCCCTTGGAGAAGTCACCGAACAACGGCGACAGATAGGGATGAGCCAGATCATGGCCGTTCGCGTACAGGAGATTCGCGTTCATCAACGGCTGCGGCAGCATGACGTCGACAGTCCGATTGGTAGCGAAACTATCACCAGACTCGGTGAGATCCAGTTCCGGTGTGAGCAACACGACCGCAGCCGGTAGCGGGAGTCCTTCGTCGCGCGCCCGCAGCACCATTGCCGCTGCCAGATTTCCACCAGCCGAAGCGCCGCCGATGATGATGTTCTCAGGCGCATACTGCTCGAGCAGGGCGCGATAGACCGAGACGCAATCGTCGATCGCGGCGGGATAGGGATGCTCCGGAGGCATCCGGTAGTCGACCGCATAAGCGCGCACGCCGTGCAGATCAGCCGCCTTCCGCGCGCCCCATCGGCAGAACTCGCCGTCACCGTAAACCAGGCCGCCGCCATGGACGTCCAGGTAAGCGCGACCCGAGAGGCTGGAGCTTGCCGGAGTGGCGACGTGGACCGTGACGCCTGCGAGCTTCACCGTTTCACTCGTCGATTGCAGATCCTTGCCGAGCTGAGCGGTCATCTGCTCCATAAAGGCGGTGGTGCGTTCCTTACTGGCCCGCCAACCGTCGAGATCATCGGGAGCGGGTTGTGGGGCGAGGGCATTGAACGGAGTCCCATTCGGACCGACAAGAGAGGTGAGGAATGCCCGAGCTTCGGCGCTGATGGACTCAGGGAAGGGGATGACCCGCCCCTCCACATAAACTCCGGATGTCGGTTCCATTGGCAGCGCCTCGTCAGCTTTGGTCATTCGTAGGGAAGCGGCGCAGGCGTCGCAATCCGTTGAGCGGCATTTAGCCGTTGGCTCAGGCGCTGCCGGTGCTAAGGACCCGCAGCTTGCGATAGAGGGTTCAATGCCAACCTTGTTTGATCCGATTCACCTTGGGGCGATCAGCGCTCCCAACCGTATCTTCATGGCTCCGCTCACGCGCGCGCGGGCGACCCGCGACCACGTACCGACGCCGATCATGGCCGAATATTATGCGCAGCGGTCGAGCGCCGGCGTGATCATCTCGGAAGCAACGGGGATCAGTCAACAGGGGCTCGGGTGGCCTTATGCGCCGGGGATCTGGAGCAAGGAGCAGGTCGAGGCTTGGAAGCCGATTGTCGCTGCGGTTCACGAGCGCGGCGGGCGAATCATCTCGCAGCTGTGGCACATGGGCCGGCTGGTTCATCCCAGCTTCCTTGGCGGCGAGCAGCCCGTGTCCGCGTCCGGCACCACCGCACCGGCCTATGCTCATACCTATGAGGGCAAGCAGGTCTATGGGGAGGCGCGACCGCTGCGAACGGACGAGATCCCGGGCCTGCTCGATGATTATGCGCGGGCTGCATCGAACGCGCTCGAGGCAGGCTTCGACGGCGTTCAGGTGCATGCGGCGAACGGCTATTTGATCGACCAGTTTCTGCGTGATGGCACCAACTTGCGGACCGACGAATATGGCGGTTCAATCGAGAACCGCATCCGCCTGCTTGGCGAGGTAACGAGGGCCGTGACTGAAGTGGCCGGTGCTGGGCGGACCGCCGTGCGTCTGTCTCCCAACGGTGAGCGGCAGGGCGTTAATGACAGCGATCCGGAGGCGCTGTTCGATGCGGCGGCACGGCATTTGTCGGACATCGGCATCGCCTTCCTGGAGGTCCGCGAACCTGGCTTCGACGGCACGTTCGGAGTGGCTGAGCGCGCACCGATCGCGCCGGTGATCCGCAAGGCTTTCGACGGACCGCTCGTGCTGAATTCCGATTACACCGGCGCGAAGGCACAGAATGCTCTCGAATCCGGAGCCGCGGATGCGATTACGTTTGGGCGCACCTTCCTCGCCAACCCGGACCTGCCGGAACGGCTCTTCAAGGGCTTGCCGCTCAACCAGGATATCCAGGCCACTTGGTACACCCAGGGGCCGGAAGGCTACATCGACTATCCGGTTGCGGCTGCGGCCGAGTAGCGTCACGGATCGCTTGCAAGAAGAGAGGGTTCGATGAGCACAGGCGCGGGCAGCGAACGGACGGCCGCCATTGCATCGGCGGTCGAAGCCTTCGTTCGAAAGACGGTTGTTCCCTATGAGCGAGACCCTCGCTGCAGCCCCCACGGACCGAGCGATGAACTGGTGATGGAAATGCGGGACAAGGCGCGTGCCGCTGGCGTCCTCACTCCGCATATCTTGCCCGATGGCAGCCATCTCACCCAGCGCGAGACTGCCGTTGTCCTGATCAAGTCGGGCTTGTCCCCGCTTGGGCCGCTCGCCTGCAACACGATGGCGCCCGACGAGGGCAATATGTACCTGCTGGGCAAGGTGGGCACTCCGTTTCTCAAGGAGCGCTTCCTGAAACCGCTGATCGAGGGACGGGTCCGATCCGCGTTCTTCATGACCGAGCCCGCGGCGGAAGGTGGCGCCGGTTCTGATCCATCGATGATGAAGACGACCTGCCGGCGCGAAGGTGACGAATGGGTGATCAACGGGCGCAAGGCTTTCGCAACCGGGGCTGACGGCGCACGGATCGCGATCATCATGGCGAAGTCGGATGACGGTGCATGCATGTTCCTGGTCGACCTTCCGCACCCGGCGATCCGGATCGAGCGGATCCTGGACACGATCGATAGTTCGATGCCGGGCGGGCATGCGGTGTTGTCGATCGAAGACCTGCGGGTTCCGGCGGAACAGATGCTCGGACAAAGCGGTGAGGGGTTCACCTACGCGCAGGTGCGGCTCAGCCCAGCGCGTCTGTCGCACTGCATGCGTTGGCTGGGGGCCTGCATCCGCGCGAATGAGATCGCGACCGCCTACGCCTGTACCCGCCAGGCATTTGGCAAGCCGCTGGTCGATCATGAAGGGGTCGGCTTCATGCTCGCCGACAATCTGATTGAGCTTAAGCAGTGCGAACTGATGATCGACTGGTGCGCCGACATCCTCGACACCGGAGCGCTGGGGACTGCCGAAAGTTCGATGACCAAGGTCGCCGTTTCCGAGGCGTTGATGCGCGTGGCCGACCGTTGCGTGCAGGTGATGGGCGGAACGGGCGTCAGCGGTGATACGATCGTCGAGCAGGTCTTCCGTGAGATCCGGGCCTTCCGGATCTACGATGGACCGACCGAGGTGCACAAATGGTCCTTGGCCAAGAAGATCAAGCGCGACTGGGGCAAGGCACACAACCAATGACCGCGACGGAGAACCGGTCGGAGACCACGCCGGTTCGTGAGGGATTTGCGATAGAGATCGAGCCGCTGACGCGGTGGATGCGCAACAATGTTCCCGATTTCGTGGGTCCGCTGTCGATCATGCAATTCAAGGGTGGACAATCCAATCCCACCTATCGGCTGGATACTCCGGACCGGTCCTATGTGCTTCGTCGAAAACCGCCTGGTGAACTCCTGAAGGGTGCTCATGCGGTGGATCGGGAGGCGCGGATCATCGGCGCTCTGGCAGCGGCGGATTTTCCGGTCCCTCGGCTTTATGGCCTGTGCACAGACGACACGATCATCGGGACCGCCTTCTATGTGATGGAGATGGTCGAGGGCCGCATTTTCTGGAACGCTGCTTTGCCCGAGATCGACCCGGGTGAGCGGCGGTCCTACTTCGACGCTCTCAATGCGACCATGGCGCGTTTGCACACGCTCGATTATCCCGCGCTTGGGCTCTCCGATTATGGACGAGCCGGAAATTATTTCGAACGCCAGATCAGCCGCTGGATCAGGCAATATCAGGAAGATGAGGCGGCAGGGCGCGATCCGAACATGGATCGGCTGGTCGAGTGGCTCCCAGCGCATATTCCTTCCGGGGATGAGACGACGATTGTCCATGGCGATTTCCGGATCGACAATGTCATCTTCCATCCTGTCGAGCCGCGGATCATAGCCGTGCTGGATTGGGAACTGTCGACCCTCGGTCATCCGCTGGCGGATTTCGCCTTCCACGCGATGATGTACCACATGCCGCCGAATATCGTTGCCGGGCTTGAGGGGCTGGAACCCGCGGCGCTGAACATCCCGACCGAAGCGCAATATGTCGACGCCTATCGCCGCCGGACTAGTCGCTCGGAAATTCCGGACTATGGCTTTTATCTCGCGTTCAGTTTCTTCCGGCTGGCAGCGATTTTCCATGGCATCAAGGGCCGCACGATCCGGGGTACCGCAGTTTCTCCACATGCGCATGAACGCGCCAGCCATTTTCCACGACTGGCGGAGATCGCGTGGGAGCGGGCGCAAGCGGCCTGAACGGTTGTTAGCCCATCGATAAACGTTGCTGCCTTCAACCTGAAATTAACCGGTTGCCGCGATACCGGAAGGATGCAGGCTGCAGCTAGCCGCCGGAGCGCACCTTCCAAAGCGCCCCCGGCGCACCCTTCGTTAGCTCCGAATCCGCTGATGACAGCGGACGACACCGCCTTGCTCAACGCCTTGCCGATCGCCGCGACGATCGTCGCCCTTGGCGATGACGGGGTGCTTCGCCTGATCGCGTACAACGCGCCTTTCTCGGCCCTGATCTGCAGCGGGCGCCGGGGTGAGCAGAAGAACAGGCTGGCGGTGCGGCAAGCCGGGGAGCAGATCATCCCTGCTGGGGCGGTCGCAGACCTGCTGCATGCCTTCTATGCCGACCGGGCAGGGACCGGTGAACTCGAGATCGACCTTGGCGAAGGGGTGGCAACGCGGCACCTGCTGGTCAAACTCGCGCCGCTACCCCCCGCAGGGCCTGGGCTTCGCCGCTGCCTGATGTCGGTTGTCGACCGCACTGTCGAGGTTCAGGCGGAGCGCACCCTGCGCGCAGAGATGCTTCGCGATAGCCTGACCGGATTGCCTAATCGCCTGGCATTTACCGAAACCATCGAAGCCGCCGGCAACAGCCGCGACCGAGTTCAGCACGCCGTGTTGGTTGTCGACTTGTTGCGGTTCAGCCGGATCAACGAGTCGATGGGCAGCCTGGCCGGGGACGAGCTGCTGATTACCTTCGCTCGCAGGCTGATCTCGGCGCTCCGGCGGGGTGACGTCTTGGCGCGGACCGGCGGCAATGAGTTTGGCATCCTGGTTCCGCTCAAACGCGGCGTCGATGATGCGATGAGTGCGGCAGCCCGCATCCAGGACGTGATGACTACCCCGTTCGACCTGTCCGATCTTGAGATCAAGATCGAAGCCGCGATCGGCGTGGCGTTGATGCAACCTGGCCAGGATCCTGAAGAGCTGTTCCGCAACGCACAATTCGCGTTGAAGCAGGCCAAGACTGTCGGTCAGCCGCAGGTCTATGAACCCAAGGAAGCGAACCTTGCTCGCCGCCGCTTCTCAATCGAGACTGAGCTGCGCCGGGCCTTGGAGCGTGATCAGCTTCAGATGTTTTATCAGCCGCTGATCAACCTAAAATCCGGCGAAGTCGCCGGGTTCGAGGCGCTCGCTCGCTGGACTCATGAGGACCGCGGCGAAATCAGCCCGACGGAGTTCATCCCGGTCGCCGAGGAGTCTGGCCTGATCCTGACGCTCGGCCGCTGGGCGATGGACCGGGCAGCCAAGACCCTTGCCGACTGGGACCGACAGGTCGGCGACCAACTTCCCATCTATGTCGGGGTGAACCTGTCGGCGATTCAGGTCGCGCGCGATGACATCGCTGGGGCGGTCGCCAGTGCTCTTCGGGACAGCGGGCTGACGGGGGACCGGCTGACTCTTGAGCTCACCGAGAGTGCGATTGTTCAGGATCCGGGGCGGGCAACACGGGTGTTCGATGCCCTGAAAGCTCTTGAGACCACAGTCGCGATGGACGATTTCGGAACCGGTTATTCCAGCCTTGCCTATCTTCAGCGGTTGCCGATCGACGTGCTGAAAATCGACCGGAGCTTTGTATCGGGAATGATGGTCGATCCGGATTCCGTAGCGATCGTCCGCGCTGTGCTGAGTCTGGCGGACGCCTTGGGGATGTCGACCACGGCGGAAGGGATCGAGACGGTGGAACTCGCCACCACGCTGGCAGCGCTCGGTTGCTCCAGCGGACAGGGGTATCATTTCGCCAAGCCACTGCACGCCGAGGCCGCGCTTGACTATTGGCGGTCGCGGCGCAAGCCACCACGTGCGCGGACGATCTGAGCGCGTCAGCTTTCAGAATTCGCCGCCAGCGCCTTCTGCACAATTTGCTCGAACTGCTCGCCGCCGGGAAAGCCGGCGCTGACCCATTCCCGCTCGATCGCCTGAAGCGTCCTGGCGACGCGAGGACCTGCTGATAGTCCGCGGCTGATCAGATGGCCGCCGCCGATCGGGAGCTTGGGGGCGGTCCAATCCCTCAGCGCATCAATGCTTGATCCGGCAAGGAGCAGTCGATCCACTGCACAATCATGGCCCAGCCGATAGGCGAGGGCGCGGGGTCCAATCGCGATATCCGGGTCGGCCGAGCAGCAGAGCCGCTTGCGTTGCGCATTCGACAGCCGCAGGCGGACAGCAATCTCTTCCGCCTGCACTGGATGCTGCGGGATCAGCGCCGCCAGGCGACGAAGGGGGTCAGGCGCTGCACCGGTGCGCTGCTCGGTTTGCACAAGATCGGCTAGCCGATCCGCGCTCGCAATTTCCGGCAGCACCGGAGCGAAGATTCCTACCTCGATCATGAAGCGCACGGTCGCTACCGGATCGGGGACCGCGAGCAGCTTCAGCAGCTCGTCCGCGATCCGTTCGCGCGAGAGCGCCATCAGGTCATTGCTTCGCGCGGCACAAGCCGACAGGGCCGCTGGATCAGGAGCTCCATTCCCGAAGCGGGCATGGAACCGGAAGAAGCGCAGGATGCGCAGATGGTCCTCTGCAATTCGCCGGAGAGGATCGCCGATGAAACGGATCGATCCCGCCTGCAGATCGGCCAGGCCATCGAAAAAATCATCGATCCTTCCGTCGGCCGGATGAGCGTAGAGAGCGTTGATGGTGAAGTCGCGCCGAGCAGCATCTTCGTGCCATTGATCAGTGAAGGCCACGGTCGCCCTTCGGCCATCGGTGCTGACGTCCGAACGCAGGGTCGTCACTTCCACGACCACGCCTTTGCTGACGGCAGTCACCGTGCCGTGGGCGATGCCGGTCGGCACCGCCTTGATGCCGGCC
>CBFGZJ010000091.1:0-7197 GCA_965653215.1 uncultured Sphingomonas sp.
ATCACACCGGGCCAAGGATGCGCGGAAGGCTCGCCGCGGCGAGCGGCGGGCGAGGGGGCGAAGCTGATGTCTGATCCGGCCGACGAAAAACTCTGGCGCCGGCGCTTTCTGCTGTTCACCCTGGTGCGGATCGGCGGCTTTGCGGTGTTCCTGCTCGGCTTGGCGATTTCGGCGACTGACCTCGTCCGCGAGGGAGGCTTCCCGATTCTCGGCTTCATCGTCTCAGCCTGCGGCATTGTCGATGCGGTGCTCGCCCCGATTCTTCTGCGCAGGATTTGGGAGCGATCGTGAAACGGTTCTGGAAGGAAGCCACCGCTCAGTCATTGGGTGGTGGCTGGGGAGTGCAGCTTGATGGACGCCCGCTGCGGACGCCGGCGCGGGCGGTGCTTGAACTGCCGGTTCGGGCCTTGGCCGAGGCGGTGGCACAGGAGTGGCAATCCTCTGAAGAGTCCGTGGATCCCCGGGCGATGCCCTTAACCGGGATGACCAATGCGGCGATTGATCGGGTCGGACCTGATCGCGCGAGCTTCTCGGCGGCTCTCGCAAAATATGGCGAGAGCGACTTACTACCGATCCGAGAGGCCGCCCGAACTGGCCGAGCGTCAGCAAGCGGCTTGGGATCCTCTCCTTGCCTGGGCCAGGGCGCGATACGACATCACATTTCGAACGACCGTTGGCGTTCGATTCGTTTGCCAACCCCAGCCAACCCTTGCCCGGCTATCCCAAGCGGTCGATGCGCTTGATCCCTTTCGATTGGCGGCGATGTCTCAGCTGGTCACCATCGGCGGTTCGCTCATCGCCGCCTTGGCCATCCAGGAGGGCGAGTTGAGTGCCGAGCAAGGCTGGATTGCCGTCACTCTCGACGACCGCTGGAATCTCGAAAAATGGGGCGCAGACGCGGAGGCTGAAGCTGCCCTTGCGAATCGTGCGCGCGATTTTCTGAGCGCCGCTGAATTTCTCCGCCTGCTTGATTAGTGCGTTGTTCCGGCCAGGTCGCGGACGAACGCGACGAGACCGGTTTGCCGCCAGCGCTTGAGGCGCTCGGCTGCCAGGATTGCCTGGACCTGCTGCAGGCACTCGGCTGAGTCCTGGTTGATCAGCACATAATCATATTCCGCCCAATGGCTGATCTCGTCAGCGGCCCGGGACATGCGGCCGCGAATCACCTCGGCGCTGTCAGTCCCGCGATGGTGCAGGCGCTGCTCGAGCTCCGCCATTGTCGGGGGCAGGATAAACACCCGGACCAGATCTTCACCCATGGCGGCGTGAAGCTGCTGGGTGCCCTGCCAATCGATGTCGAAGAGGACGTCCTGCCCCTGCTTGAGTGCGGCCTTGATTGGCGCCTGGGGAGTTCCGTAGCGGTAATCAAACACCGGTGCCCACTCGATAAATTCTTGTTCGGCAATCATCCGGTCGAATTCGGAATCGTCAACGAAGTGATAATCCACCCCTTCCCGTTCGCCCGCTCGCCGGGGCCGGGTCGTCGCGGAGACCGACATTGTGACTTCCTGATCGGCGGCAAGAAGCAACCGTGAAATGGTCGATTTCCCGGCGCCGGAAGGAGAAGAGAGAACGATCAGAAGACCGCGACGGCGCCGGTGAGTGAGGTCCATGCCAATCCATGCGCCGCTATTTTAGAGCGGTCAATCGCATGCGATGCTGCGCTGCACAAAAAAAGCTTGTCTTCGCAGGAATCTCGTTTATTGTGCAGTGCAACAAAGGAGTAAATATGCCCGCCGACAAGATTGATCCGCCGGTAGCAGGCACGGTCGAAACCGTGAAGCCCGAGCCGGCGAAAGTTGAGACCAAGGGCGTTTTGCCCGCCGCCACGCCTGTGCGCGCGCCGGCTGAAGCGAAAGCCGCGCCGAAGTTGGCCGCGGTGAAGCAAGACCTTCCGTTGGTCAAGCGCGGCCGGGGCCGTCCACGCAAGACCGAGGCCGAGAAGGCTGCAACGGTCGCTCGTCGCAAGAAGGCCGCTGCTCTCAAGAAAACGGCCAAGCGCGGTCCGGTGGTGAAGCCGGTCGCGGCAAAGCCAGCTCCAATCCGGAGCGTCGTGACAAAGTTCGAAAGGAAGCCCGTGATGACTGATACGAATCTGTTCGCAGGTCTGGGCGCTCTGCCCGGCGCTGATCAATTCCAGGCTGCGTTTGCGGAAGCCAACTCCAAGAGCCGCGAAGCCCTCACCAAGTCGGCCAAGGTTGCCGAGGAACTGGTCGACCTGACCAAGGCCAACGTCGAAGCTCTCGTGAGCTCGAGCAAGATCGCCACTGCCGGTGCGCAGGCGCTGAGCCAGGATGCGATCGCGTTTGGCAAGGAAGGCGTCGAGAAGGCGTCGGCTGCCGTGAAGAGCTTCAGCGAAGCCAAGTCGCCGACTGAGCTGGTGCAGCTCCAGAGCGATTATGCTCGCGCTTCGCTGGACCGCCTCATTTCCAATTCGTCGAAGCTCTCGGAATCCTTCGTCAAGCTGTTTGGCGAAGCGTTCGAGCCAATCTCGACCCGCGCCTCGGTCAATGCCGAGCGCGTGAACTCGCTTATTGCCTGAACTCCCTCCACCTTCAGGCAATTTAAGGCGGCCGCCTCCTGACATCGGGGGGCGGCCGTTTTTGTAGACAGCCGCCGCCGGCGAGGAACCACGGCCTTGCGAGCCGGTTTGTCGATGCCATATCCTAGCGCGTGATGATCACTCCCATGCCCCCCATTCCAATCAGATTAGCCGGCGACGAGCCTGGCCGCGGCGACGGCATCGAAGAGATCGAGAAGGGCGTCGTCACCCGCACCCGCCCGCGCACCAAGAAGCCGTCCGACTATAAAGTGCTGATGCTCAACGACGATTACACGCCGATGGAGTTCGTCGTCCTGGTGTTGCAGCGCTTTTTCAGCATGACGATCGATGATGCTACCCGAGTCATGCTCCAGGTGCACCAGAAGGGCGTCGCGGTTTGCGGCGTCTACACCTACGAGGTGGCGGAAACGAAGGTGTCGCAGGTGATCGACTTCGCGCGCGAGAATCAGCACCCGCTGCAGTGCACGCTCGAAAAGGCCTGATCCGCTCGCTCCCTTGAACCGGGTCCGAGTTGGACCTACGCGTTCGCGATGGACAGCATTTACATTGTTGGTGGCAAGCGGCTCGAGGGCGAGATCCCGATCTCGGGAGCGAAGAATGCGGCGCTGACGCTGCTTCCCTGCGCTCTTCTGACCGAGGAAAAGTTGACGCTGGCGAACCTGCCGCGCCTCGCCGACGTCGATAGTTTTGGCCATCTCCTGAATCAGCTGGGCGTGTCGACCAAAGTGGCGGGAGTGAAGCCGGGGGAAGTCGGTCGCCGGATGACCCTGCAGGCGAGCGAGATCGCGTCGACGGTCGCCCCTTATGACATGGTGCGGCGAATGCGCGCCTCAATCCTGGTGCTCGGTCCGATGCTCGCGCGAGCGGGAGAGGCAACCGTTTCCCTACCGGGTGGCTGCGCGATTGGCGACCGGCCGATCGATCTTCACCTCAAAGCACTCGAGGCGATCGGCGCCGAGATTGAGCTCGCCGCCGGCCATGTGAAGGCGACAGCTCCAAGCGGCCGGCTAGCCGGCGGCGATTACAGCTTTCCGCTGGTATCGGTCGGAGCGACCGAGAATGCGGTGATGGCCGCCGTGCTGGCGACCGGCCGCACTCAGCTGTTTAATGCCGCGCGCGAACCGGAAATCGTCGACTTATGCCGTCTTCTCACCGCGATGGGCGCGCAGATCGAAGGAATTGGCTCAGGTCACCTGATCATCGATGGGGTGGAGCGGTTGCACGGCACGGCCTACGAGGTCATGCCCGACCGTATCGAGGCGGGGAGCTATGCCTGCGCGGCCGGAATTACGGGTGGCTCGCTCGATCTGATCGGTGCCCGTCCCGAGGACATGCTGGCGATCACCAATGCGCTCGCGGCTTGCGGGTTGATCATCGAGTTCCACGACCGCGGCATGAAAGTTAGCGCGGATGGCGCACTTCGGCCGCTGGCCTTGTCGACCGCGCCCTTCCCGGCGTTCCCGACCGACATGCAGGCACAGTTCATGGCCATGCTGTGCAGGGCGAGCGGGGACAGCTTTCTCGAGGAGACGATTTTCGAGAACCGTTACATGCACGTGCCGGAGCTTCGCCGCATGGGTGCCTCGATCGACGTGCGCGGACGTTCGGCGATCGTGCACGGGGTCGATGGGCTGAACGGCGCCAACGTGATGGCGACAGACTTGCGCGCATCCATGAGCTTGATCCTGGCCGGCCTCGCTGCCGAGGGCGAGACCGAGGTGCTGCGGGTCTACCATCTCGACCGCGGCTATGAGCGGCTTGAGGAAAAGCTGAGCGCGGTGGGAGCGGCGATCGAGCGGCGCTCAGCCGGGTAAGTTAGAGCAGGTCCAGCGCGTGTAGCACGAGGCCGACGAGCCCGCCGACCAGGGTGCCGTTGATCCGGATATATTGAAGGTCGCGGCCCACCGCCGATTCCAGCCTGGCCGTGATGGTTCGGGCGTCCCAGCCGCGGATTGTGTCGCTGACCAGCTTCACGATTGAGCCACCGTAGCTGGCTGCCATGCCCGCGATCGCGCGCCGGGCGAAAATATTGATCGCTGAGCGAACGCCCGGATCGCTTTCAAGCGTGGCACCCATCGAAGCGAGGACTTCTCCAAGCTTTCCGGCGAGCGCAGCATCCGGATTCCGGGCCGCCCGAATGATCGCCTCCCGAGCGCTCTGCCATAAGCGGTCCAGCCAAACTGCCACGGCACGGTTGGCGAGCAAATCCTTCATCCGCTCGACCTTCGCGCGCGTTTCCGGGTTCTTCTGCAAGTCGTGAGCGAGGCGGGAAAGTTCCTCTTCAATCTTGCCGCGGACCGGGTGATCGGGGTCGCTACTCATCTCTGCCGTGAGCTTTCGGAGTCCGTCAACGATCGCGTCGGCAAGCTTGGCATCAAGCCCGGCTAGCTTGAGGACCCAGTTCGCGCGGCGATGGACCAGATCACGGATCAGAGCTTCATTGGCGTCGAGCGTCTTGGCCAGCCAGCGGATTGCCGACTCCAGCAATGGGATGTGACGCTCTTCACTGATCGCGGACGCGAGCGCATGACCAAGCACCGGTGCGACTTCGAAGCGACGGAGCCGGGTCGACACCGCCGATTTGACGATCCCGCCGAGCCGTTCGTCGTCCAGCCGTTCGAACACGTCGGCGATCAGGCGCGAGGCGCCGGTCCGCATTCGGCTGCTTTCGCCCGAAGGCGAGCGAAGGAAGCGGCCGACCGACCCCGCAATATCCAAGCCACGCATCCGGCGCGCCACCACTGGTGCGATCAGGAAATGCTCCTTGAGGAAGTTCGCAAGGGTGTCTCCGATCCGATCCTTGTTGCGCGGTATGATCGCGGTGTGGGGGATCGGAAGTCCAAGCGGATGCCGGAAAAGCGCGGTCACTGCGAACCAATCGGCCAGTCCGCCGACCATCGCGGCTTCAGCGAAAGCCTTGACGAAGCCAGCCCAGACATGATCGGCCTCGATCCGACGCGCGATCACGAAAAGCACGGCCATCAGCAGGAGCAGACCCGTGGCTGCCGCCTTCATCCCCCTTGCGCCCGGCTGTGCAGGATTGAACCGGGCGAGGATCGGAAGTGGGTCGCGATGAGGCCTACTCATGCTCCCTCAATCGCCGAATTGCTGATCAGTTCACTCAGCGGGTTGGGTCGCCGGCTGGCCGGGGACCCGATGCGCACCGCGTGCAACCAGCCGATGGAACGTCTTCGCGAACCAACGTTCGATGTCGACCGCGATGGAAAAGCCTGCAGGCACAAGGACCAGGGTGAGGATGGTCGAAAAAATCAGCCCGCCGATAACCGCAACTCCCATCGGCGAACGCCAGCTTCCGTCCCCAGTCAGCGACAAGGCGATCGGGATCATGCCGGCAACCATTGCCACGGTGGTCATCACGATTGGCTGCGCCCGTTTGTGGCCGGCCTCGATGATGGCTTCATCCTTCGCAACGCCGCGGTTCATCTCCTCGATCGCGAAATCGATCAGCAGGATGGAGTTTTTCGCGACAATCCCGAACAGCATCAGGATGCCGATGAGCACCGGCAGGGAGATAGCATTGCCCGTGATGTGCAGAGCGATCGCCGCTCCCAAAGGCGCGAGCAGGAGCGATCCCATGTTCACGAACGGTGACAGGAAGCTGCGGTAAAGCAGCACCAGCACGGCGAACACCAGCGCGATTCCAGAAATGACCGCAACTGTGAAGTTCTGGAACAATTGTTGCTCCATCTTCTGCGAACCGAGTGTCAGACGAGTGATCCCGCGCGGCAAATTCTTCACCGTCGGAAGCTCGTCGATCTTCTTCCAGGCATCGCTGCTGACCAGACCTGCGGCAAGGTCAGCCCCCACAGCCGTCCTTCGGACCTGGTCGGTGCGTTGCACCGTGGTCGGACCTGCGCCGAAGCCGATGTCAGCCACGGCCTTGAGCGGAACTGATCCGCCACTTGCGGTCGGTACCGGGAGGTTCTCAAGCGTTGCAAGATCGCGGCGGCTGGTCTCGGGAATCGCGACATGGATCGGGATCTGCCGGTCTGCGAGGGAGAACTTGGCGCTGTTTTGTTCAATGTCACCCAGCGTTGCGATCCGGATCGTTTGACTCAACGCGGTGGTGGTCACGCCGAGATCAGCTGCCAGATCGAACCGCGGTTTGATCACGATTTCCGGGCGGACCAGATCGCCCGCCACGCGCGGGGCCACAACTTCGCGTAGCGACCGCATCTCATCAGCGATCTTGTAGGCTGTCGTGAGGAGCAGTTGCGGATCGTCGCCGCCAAGAAACAGCATGATGTCTCGGCCGGGTCCCCCCGGGCCGCCGAAGTCCTGGCTGACGAAGCTCACCTGAGCGTCCGGGATCGCTGCGAGATTTGGCATCATCGCCCGTTCGAACTCAGTGCTCGACCGATCGCGATCGTCCTTCAGAATGATGTTCAGCGTGGCGTTGCCGACGAAGATGCGCTGAAAAACTTTCTCGACTTCGGGGTCCCGCTTCACAACGTCGGCGACCTGATCAGCCACGGCTTCCGTTTGTTCAAGCGTCGATCCGGGCGGCATGCTGATTTTGGCCGTGGAAGAATCGAGGTCCATCGAAGGCTGGAATGTCACCGACAGTTGGGCGAACAGGAGGACCGTGATTAGCAGTGAGGCGATGCCGCCGA
>CBFGZJ010000092.1:0-7112 GCA_965653215.1 uncultured Sphingomonas sp.
AGCGAAATGGTATGGCAGCGGGCGCTCACGCCGCCAGCAACCCGATGCTCGCCTCGACCCGCACGGTCATGGCCGCGGGGCGTTCCGTTGGCATGTCCACGAAAGTGGGAGCGGACTCCGTGTTACGCCGGGCCGCGCGCGATGACGGCAAAAAAGTGGACGGGCTCGAAAGCCTCGACTTTCAACTGGCGATGTACCGCAGCCTTCCTGTTCCGGCGGCCTCCCCTGCAGCGGCGACGACCTCAGTCCCTGCCGGCCAGACAACCGCCGTCGCCGCCATGCTTCAGCAACTGCCTACCGCATCCTCTTCTCGGACCGGAATGCGCAGTGGGCCGGATGGATTCAGCAGCGGCTTGAGCAGCCGGGGACGATTTTTGTGGCGGTGGGGACGGGTCATCTCGTCGGGCGCGACTCAGTCCTGAACAAGCTGGCCGAGCGCGGAATCGGCTCACGCCGATTCAGCTGAACATTTGCCATTTGGCCGCCGTGCACCTATAGGCGCGCGCTTGCCCGGCCATGGTCATCCCTGGAGGCGTGGCGGGGCGTCACTTCTGGAAGGAACAAGCGAATGAGCGAACAGCTGACGCTGCCCGCTGAGACGCGCGAGCGGGCTGGCAAGGGAGCCTCCCGTGCACTGCGTCGCGACGGCCGGGTGCCCTGCGTGATTTACGGCGACAAGAAGGAACCGCTGTCGGTCCATGTCGAAGAGAAGCTTCTGGCGAAGTTTCTGTCGACCGGTCACTTCATGAATAGCGTGGTGATGGTTGAGGTTGGCGGCAAACCCAACCGCACCCTGCCCAAGGACGTGCAGTTCCATCCTGTCAGCAGCCGTCCGGTTCATGTCGACTTCCTTCGCATCGGCGAACACAGCCAAGTGCACGTCAACGTGCCGCTGCGCTTCACCGACGAAGAGCAATCCCCCGGCATCAAGCGCGGTGGCGTGCTCAATGCTGTCGCTCACGAGCTTGAGCTGGTGTGCGACGCCGCTGAGATCCCGGACGAGATCGCGGTCTCGCTGACAGGGCTGGAGATTGGCGACACCATCCACATCAATGACATCACTCTCCCGAAGGGCTCCAAGTCGGCGGTCGACAATCCGGACCTGACCATCGCAACCATCGTTGCCCCGTCGGCAATGAAGGCGGCCGAGGATCAGGCCGCACCGGAAGCCGCGGTTCCGACTGTGGGTGAGGAAGGCGAAGAGGCTTAATAGCCTCCCCTCCCCTGCAGGGGAGGGATCGAGGGGTGGGGAGTCGGGCGAAGATGTTCATCGGACTGCCCCACCCCCTACCCCTCCCCTGAAGGGGAGGGGAGTTGGGCGATGCAAGTGTGGGCCGGTCTCGGTAATCCCGGAGCGAAATACGCGCTTCACCGGCACAACGTCGGCTTCATGGCGGCGGACATCATCGCCGAAGTCCACCGCTTCTCACCTTGGAAGACTGCATTTCGAAGCCTGGTGAGTGAGGGGCGGCTCGGCACTCAGAAGGTCCTGCTGATCAAGCCGCAGACCTTCATGAACGACAGCGGCGACGCGATTCAGCAGGCCCTGCGCTTTTACCGGCTCGACGTGGATTCGCTGACCGCTTTCCATGACGAGCTCGATCTCGCTCCATTCAAGGTCAAGGTGAAACGCGGCGGCGGGACCGCCGGCCATAATGGGTTGCGATCAATCGACGCGTCGCTCGGGCCTGATTTCCGGCGCGTGCGCATCGGCATTGGCCACCCCGGCCACAAGGACCGGGTTACCGGATATGTGCTCGGCAATTATTCGAAGGCCGAGATTGAGCCGCTATCCGATCTGCTTGCGGCAGTCGCGGCCGAGGCTCCTTGGCTGGCGGAAGGCGATGACGCCCGCTTTATGAACGACGTGGCTTTGCGGCTTCAGCCTGACGCTTGAATTTTGCGTTGAACGCGATCGTCACCCGCTCCTCCGACGACGCATTGGGGTGGACCCAGTGCTTCAGCGTGCTCGGAAACAATAGCAGCAGGCCTGGACGGGGCTGAACCCGAACCTTGTCCGCGACAAACTGCGCTCGGATCGGCGTATCAACCCGGGCGCCGCGCGGGTCGAGGAACTCGATGTCTCCCGAATTCCGCTGGCCGTCCTCCGCTGCTGGCGTGGTGATATAATAGCAGCCCGACCAGAAGCTGCCTGGGTGATCGTGCGGGGTGTTGTAGGCGCCGGTGGGATTTATGTTCACCCATCCATCGCAAACCATCCGGAGTTCTGAAAAGTCGGTGTCCGGCGCCATCTTCTGGGTGGTCGCATGGACGCAGGTGCGGATGATGGTCGCGATTTGCGCATGGGCCTTCTCCTTGCGCCGGAACAGATCCGACTTGGAATGCCAGCCCTGCCGGTTGCTGCGGTGCTGCCCATCTTCCGCCGCGCGGCGCTTCTCGATCTCCGCCAGAAGGTCGCGATTAAGCTCGTCGCTCTGCGGAACCTCGAACGACACCAGCGGCAGCGCGAACAGCGATTGAATATTCTTGAAGGCGATGGCCATCCTAGTCTCTCCCCAGCGCTCAAAAGCAGAAAGCCCTCCGGTCATCAATCGCGCGATGACTTGTCCTGTTGCGGATTCGCGGACAAGGCTGCCGCCGATGGCCGTCCGCTCGCTCTTCGTCACGCCCCTGTTCGAACGGACGATCGAAGACCCGCGGCTACTCGAAGAGCTCGCTCACTCCATCCGCAGCCTGGCCCGCGAGGATGGTGCCGGGCGCCAGTGGAGCCGAAGGCACCGCTACCGCGGCTACACCAGCTACGCCTCGCTCAATGACTTGCCGCTGCGCGACCCCGCCTTTGCGCGGCTTGGCAAGCTGCTGCGCCACGAGGGTAAGGAATTTGCCAACGAGTGCGCGTTTGATCTGGCGCGTCGTCCGCGTCTCGACAGCCTGTGGGTCAACCAGCTGCGCGGCGCTGGTCATCACAGCGCGCACATCCATCCTCACAGCATCATTTCCGGCACCCTCTACGTCGAGGTGCCCGCTGGGTCGGGCGCAATCCGGTTCGAAGATCCGCGGCTCCCGCTCATGATGGCGGCGCCGACGCGCCGCGCGGATTCGCCGGAAGCGCTGCGCCAATTTGTCACGATCGAACCGCGGCCTGGTCTCCTGCTGTTGTGGGAAAGCTGGCTTCGTCACGAGGTGCTTCCCGGCACCGGTGGTGGCGAACGGTTGAGTGTAAGCTTCAATTTCGCCTAAAGGGCCGCATCCCGTCATTGCGAGCATAGCGAAGCAATCCAGCGGCGCATGGATCGCCGCGATGCTACGCACCTCGCGATGACGCTAGAGACGAGGACATCAGATGGGTTTCCGCTGCGGGATTGTTGGGCTGCCGAACGTCGGCAAATCGACGCTGTTCAATGCGCTGACGGAGACCGCCGCTGCGCAGGCGGCCAACTACCCCTTCTGCACGATCGAGCCCAATGTCGGCCGCGTCGCGGTCCCTGACGATCGGCTGACCATGATCGCCGCAATCGCCAAGTCCGCCCAAACGATCGAGACGCAGATCGAGTTTGTCGATATCGCCGGCCTCGTTCGCGGAGCCTCTCAGGGCGAAGGGCTTGGCAACCAGTTCCTGGCCAACATTCGCGAGGTCGAGGCGATCGTCCATGTGCTGCGCTGCTTTGACGGTGGCGACGTGACCCACGTTGAAGGTCGGGTCGATCCGATTGCGGATGCGGAGACGGTCGAGACCGAACTGATGCTGGCGGATCTCGACAGCCTTGAGCGCCGCGTTCCCAACCTCGCCAAGAAAGCGGCCCAAGGCGACAAGGAAGCCAAAGTCGAGGCCAGTGTTCTCGGGCAGGCGCTTGAGCTGCTGCGTCAATCGAAGCCCGCACGGTTGACGAAGCCCAAGGACGCCGAAGAGGAGAAGGCGCTCGCCCGCGCTCAGTTGCTGACGGCGAAACCAGTGCTCTATGTCTGCAACGTCGATGAAGGCGATGCAGCGGCCGGTAATGCTCACTCGGCCCGCGTGTTTGAGAAGGCGCAAGCGGAGGGTGCCGGTGCGGTCGTGATCTCAGCGGCGATCGAGGCCGAGATCGCGACCATGGACGCAGCTGATCGGGAACCCTTCCTGGCTGATCTCGGGCTTCAGGAAACCGGGCTGACGCGGATCATCCGTGCCGGCTACGACCTGCTTGGGCTGCTGACATTTTTCACCGCCGGGCCGAAGGAGGCCCGTGCCTGGACCGTCGAGAAGGGCGCTCGAGCCCCGCAGGCGGCCGGCGCGATCCACTCGGATTTTGAGCGCGGATTCATCCGTGCCGAGACAATCGGCTATCCGGATTATGTAGCCTTCGGGGGCGAAGCCGGCGCGCGCGACGCCGGCAAGCTCCGGTCGGAAGGCAAGGATTATGAGGTCCAGGACGGCGACGTGATGCTGTTCCGCTTCAACGTCTGACCCGCCCTGGCCTTCGGGTTAGTCCCGCTTGTCCTCGCGATTGGCCTTGCGCAGCTCACGCCGGTCCTGCCGCAACTCCTGGCTGCAGGCGCGCCGATCTGCCTGCCGGTCAGTCCTGAACTGCACGCGCGTGACTTGACCGCTTCGGACCGCTTGACGGTCCTGGCGGCGCTCCTGGCGGAAGCTGCGATCATCCGAACGCCGGTCGCGCCGGAAGTCCGACCAATTCTCGCGAAGCTCTGGGATGTCGCTCCGGTCAGCGCGGCGGAATGTCCGTTGGCGCTCTGTCGAATAACGTCGCTGACGCTCGGACCAGTAACGACGCTGGGCATCGGACCAGCGATGGCGGCTACCATCGCGCGAATACACATAATAGCCCGTGCCCGGATAATAGTAATTGTCGTTCCAGCCGTAATAAGACGGGTAGCCATACCCATAGCCATACCGCGAACCATAGCCGTAGCCTGAGCCGTAATAAGGGTCATAATACCCGGGGCTGCCGATGCCGCCGCCATACCCATAATAGTCGGTGCACGCTGACAGGCCGAGAGTAACCGCGACCGCGAGGCCAGCGGTGCGAAGTCGGGACGCAAACATACTCACACTCCAGCTTTCTTACGCAACTTCAACAGGTTGCTCTTGGCCGGTTGAATGGGGTGTGAACCGCTAACGAGTGCCGGACTGCAAGGATGTGGTGTGCGGCCGGGCGAGATGAGCGAGCAACACGGCACCGGCGCAGCCAAACGCCCATCCCGCTACGACGTCGCTCGGCCAATGAACCCCAAGCATGATCCTGCTGAGCCCGATTGCGATGCTGAGCGCCACCGCGACAGCGATCCAGATGGTGCGGCGCGGACCCGTTGCCAGCAGCAGCGCCAGCGCGAGGAGGACGAGCATGGAATTGGCCGAGTGGCCACTCGGGAAGGAGAGTGTGTGGACGTCCGCCAGGGCCGGATGAGCGTCGGGACGCGGTCGGCCTGTCACGATCTTCTGGGCCTCGATCAGCCCGCGACCGAGCAAGGTGCCGGCGAACAGGAGCAGCCCGCTTCGAGTTCCAGTTCGCAACCCGAACGCAAAGGCCGCCAATGCCGAGAGGGGAATCAAGAACCAGCCGCTACCGAGGAACGTCACCGCCCTTGCGAATGCCGCCAATTCCGGTCTGCCGCCGCCATAGCCAACGGCGAGCAAGCGGCTGTCCAGATCGCCGGTTCCCCAGCAGCCCATCGCTAGCCAAAGCCCCGCAAGGGCGAGCAGTCCTACCCCTTGCGCAAACCGCTTGCGAGACGATCTGCCGCTCAGGCGGTTTGGGCTAGACGGAACTAGCCCTGAACTCCCGCCTGGCCGCGTGCATCGGCATTCTTCGCCTGGTTCTCCGGATCGAGCACCCCGGTGCGAGCGACCTTGCGCTTCGCCGTCGCCCAGATGTTCTGGTAGGCGAGGTAGGCCAGCACGGTCGCCGCGATCAGGAAGATCAGCACCGCCAAGCCATAGTGGTGACGGCTCTCGAGCTTCGGTTCGGCCGCCCACATCAGGAAGGCGGACACGTCCTTGGCCATCTGGTCGACCGTCGGCTTAGTTCCGTCGGCGTAGGTCACCTGCCCTTCCGCCGTGAGCGGGGGCGGCATCGCGATGTTGAGGTTCGCGAAATAAGGGTTGAAGTGAAGTCCCTGCGGAGTTTTGGCGTCCGGGAATTCCTTCAGCAATTCCGCAGGCTGCGGCTGATAACCGGTCAGCAATGAGTAGATGTAGGCCGCTCCCCCTTCGCGCGCCTTGGCCATCAGGGAAAGATCTGGCGGGAGTGCATTGTTGTTGGCGGCGCGGCCCGCAACCTCGTTCGCATAGGGGTTCGGGAAGCGGTCGGACGGGATCGCTTTCCGGGTCGCCGCTTCGCCGGTTTCCGGATTCACCGAGGGCACTTCGATCTGCCACTGGTTGGCGATCGCCTTCACCTCGGCTTCGGAATAGCCGAGCTCATGCAGATCATAGAAGGCCGCATAATGCAGTCCGTGGCACGCCGCGCAGACTTCCTTGTAGACCTGAAAGCCGCGTTGAAGCTGCTGCCGGTCATATTTGCCGAACGGCCCGGCGAAGGAGAAGGCGACTTCCTTCGGCTCCTGGTGGAACTCATGCTCGACCGTTTCGACCGGCGGGTTCTGGAAGAAATCGACCGCGTTGACGATCAGCGACAGCAGGAGAACTCCCGCAAAGCCGAGACCGACCAGGAAAGCTAGAATGCGGACCATGTTGCCCCTTGTCCCTTATTCGGCGGCCGCGGCAGCGGCCCGTCCCTGGCCGATCGGAGCGCTCTCTTCGGCTTCGCCGTGAAGCACCGAGGCGGTGATCGACGACGGCAACGGCAACGGCCGCTCGAAGCGAGAGATGATCGGAAGAATGATGAGGAAGTGCGCGAAATAATAAGCCGCCGCGATCTGGCTGATCGCAACGTACGGCTGCTCGGCCGGAAGCATGCCCATCCAGCCGAGGATCAGCACGTCGGCCACCAGGATCCAGAAGAAGATCCGGAACACCGGCCGGTAATGGCCTGAGCGGACCGGCGAGCGGTCGAGCCACGGCAGGAAGAACAGCAGCAGGATCGAGCTGAACATCGCGACCACGCCCCACAGCTTCGCCGGGAGCAGGAAGTCGACCGTGAACGCGCGCAGGATCGCGTAGAAGGGCCAGAAATACCATTCCGGAACAATGTGGG
>CBFGZJ010000093.1:0-6975 GCA_965653215.1 uncultured Sphingomonas sp.
GGACCTGATCTTGGCTGCTGTGCCAAGGGAGTTTCGACGCGGGCGTGGCGGAATTGGCAGACGCGCCGGACTCAAAATCCGGTTCTGGTGACAGAGTGTCGGTTCGACCCCGACCGCCCGCACCATGACTCTAGCAAATCAGGCGGCGGCGACGACGATTGTCGGTTCGCACTCCGCTGCGCGGGCCGCGAAATTCTGTGCGAGATGATGATGCCATTCCCGTGCTTGCGGAGTGATCGATCGCTGCGCAGCCTGACGCTCTTCAACTGCTCGACGCAAATAATAACGGTGATTGGACTCCATCGTCCGCTCCCCCAACATCCCAATCGGCAACTCAGCTTGACCGCATAGTCTTAACGGTTCGTTAAGCTGCTGATTCAGGTATGAATAAATATCCCCAACGGCGCGGACTACTTATCAAAGCGCTCGAAAAAGGCTATCATCCCCCAGTGCGGAAATTGGTTGAACCGATTGTTTTTGGCGCTGTGCTGATCGCGGCGGTGCCGGCACTCGCCGCCGGCGCAGGCAATTTTACGCTGGTCAATGCGACCGGCGCCGACATCAGCGGACTTTCCATCCGTCGCTTTGGAACGCAGGCCTGGAAAACACTCCCCGGGGCGGTGCCGGCGGGGGGTCGCCAAGGTGTCAGTTTCAGCGATCCGGACTGCGCATTCGATGTGCGCGCGACCCTGTCAGGCGGAGGGACGGCGACCTGGAGCGGGGTTAATCTGTGCGAAGTCCGGGCAGTGATCCTCAACCGGAACGCCGGAAGCGGAGCAACCTGGACCGACTATGAGTAATTTGGTGACGGTCGGACGGAATCGAGCAGCTTCGCACCGGCAATAAACACGACGCCGGTACAGGCGAGGGCGAGTAGCCAGCCGCCGAACCCGGGATAGGCTTCCACATAATGTTTGCCGCGCTCAACCGCGCCAAGGGCGATGGCGTAAATTACGAGGAACGCTTCGAAGCGAGTCTTGATCGTGAACAACCGGCCGACGCGCTGCCACCTGCTCGATGTGGGAACGGAGCCGGGGGATTGGTGATCGGTGGCCATTGGTCCCCTGTCAGACATGGTGAATCACTCGTTAACCCGACAATAGCTCCCTCAGTTCCAACTTGTCGATCAGCAGTTCGCGGGCATGTTCAACCTGCCTGTGCAAAGACGGGACAGTTAGTTCGGACGGATCGATGGTCTCGGGCCAATGTCGGGCGATGATGTCTTCGATAAGGTCGCGGCTGGGCTCATCGACGAGCCAGCGCGGATCGACCGTTTCCGGGTCGCACACCACGCGCAGCCGAAGACAGGCTGGGCCGCCGCCATTACTCATCGATTCCCGCACATCGACGATTTCCAGCCGCTGGATCAGCCCGTTTTCGGCGAGATGGCGCTGAAGCCAGCTCCACACCGAAGGCACCGCCCGAACTTCGGCAGGAGCGACGAGGGTGGTCACTCCGTCCGTCGGTGTCACCAGCTGGGCATTGAACAAATAGGAGCGGATGGCCTCGCCGAGCGGCACGTCGCTTGCCGGAACTTCGACCAGCTGAAATCCGGGGATCAGCCGCGCGCATTGCTCGAATAGCTGCTCCCTTTCCGCAAATGCCTGCTCATGGGCAAACAGCAGCGGCCCGTTGGCCACCGCCACGACGTCGTTGTGGAAGGCTCCGGCAGCGATCGCCTCCGGGGATTGCTCAACGAACAGGACTCGCGCCGGATCAAGCTGGTGGAGCCGAGCGATGGCCCGGCCCGCTTCGACATTCTGGCGGGCAGGGTAGGGGCCGCCGCTCGTACCGTGGACGAAAATCTCGAGCCCAGGCTGATCGTGGGACGCGCATAGCCGCATGTGGTTCGCCGCCCCTTCATCTCCGAACGCGGACGGTATCGGCGGATGCACGGCGAAGGCAGGGGAATCGCGGAACGCCAGCCGTAGCTGCCGCAGAGTTTCCGGCCATTCATGGCTGCGATGAGCCATGGTGCACAGGTTCGCCGCCGTGAGGTGGCAACGGCCGTCGCCTGTATCGGGGGCAGGGGAGACCGTCGCTGCATTGGCCGCCCACATCGGCGATGCGGACATCGCATTGGCGGTAAGCGCCGGGTCCGCCTGTTCGATCGTGGTTCCAAGTTCCGCCAGCCAGCCGCGCGCAGGTCGGGGGTGAGGCAGGAAAATGCCCTGCCGCAGGCCAAGGTCGAGGTTGGCCCGCATCTTCGCAATACCCTGAAGCGCAGCAGCGCGCGGATAGGACACGCGCCCCGCATTGTTCATCGCCGCGAGATTGCCGAGGCTGAGACCGGCGTAATTGTGACTTGGCCCGACGATGCCGTCGAAGTTGATCTCCGTGAGCGGCATCAGGGCTCCACAGCTATGACCCGATCGCCCATCGCTACGCCCAGCAAGCTGGCGTCTTCCGGCCGCAGTGCAATCTTGTCATCGCCGGTGAGCGCAACCTGGCCGTAGCAGGCGGCGAAATTCTCCAAGCGGCCGGCTGCAAGCAGCATTTTCTTGTCCCCACCAGCGGCAATGTCTCCGACGGTCATTTCCCGCGCGTTGACGATCGAGCGGATTTCGTCGGTCTTGCAGATGACGGTCGGCCCACCATCGAAGATGTCGATATAATTCTCGTAAGCGAAGCCCTCCTCCTCGAGCATCCGCATCGCCGCTCGCCCGCTCGGATGCGGCTTGCCCATCACCGATTGGGCGAGCTCCGGCAGAAGCGCGACGTAGATCGGCGTCTTCGGCATCAGGTCAGCAATGAATTGCGAGCCATGCAGAGCATTGAAGTGATCGGCCTCGGGGAAACTCATTCCGAAGAAGCGTCCGGCGAGCGCATCCCAGAACGGCGAGTTTCCTGCATCATCGATGACGCCGCGCAACTCGGCAATTACCTGGTCACCGAACCGCGCGCGGTGCTCCCGGATAAACAGGTAGCGGCTGCGGGCGAGCAGTGCACCAAGGCCGGACGCGCGCTCGAGCGGGTGCAGGAACAGGCCGCCCACCTCCGTCGATCCTTCCAGATCGGTAGTCAGGCTGAGCAGCTGATTGCGGAAGATCTTGTGAAGCTCCGCGCTGTGCTGGGTGAGGGTCGAGAGGCGATAGCTGTAGAATGGCCGGATCACGCCGATCTTGCTGAAGATCTGGCAGGTGCCGCGGATCGCCTTGGTGACGGAGTTTTCCAGCACGAACATGTAGAGGTCGCCCTCTTGATGCTCGCCCGCGCGAGCAAAGCTGGCAATCGAGCGTTCGACCTTGGCGGCGATGGTCGGCTTGTCCGCGGGCAGGTTGGTGAACCCGCCGCCAGTGAGCTTGGCCATGTCGTACAGGGCGCGGGTGTCCGCCTTTCGTACCGGGCGCACGCGAAAGCTCAATGCGAACTCCCGGCCAGCCGCAGGATGGTGAGCGCCGACAGCGCCGCGCGTTCGGCGAGGCTCGACACGATCAAATATTCATCCGGACTGTGGATGGACCCGCCGCGAACGCCCATCGTATCCACCACCGGCACACCGCAGGCGGCGATGTTGTTGCCGTCGCACACCCCGCCGCTGGCCTGCCAACCAATGACCTGGCCGAGGTCCGCGCCCGCTTGGCCAACGAGCGAGAACAGCTTTTCCGCTTCGCGCGTCATCGACTTGGGCGGACGGCCGAAGCCGCCATGCAGCCGAACGGTCACCTCATGCTTCTTCTCAATCCCCGCGATTGCAGCCGCAATCGCTTGTTTCGCGTCGGCTGCACTCGCCTCCGTCGCCGGCCGCACGTTGACCCTGAGGATGGCCAGGTCCGGAACCACATTGACGGGCGATCCGCCGTCGATCCGCGCTGGATTGATCCGCAGGCTGGAGGACTTGAGCGCGTTCAGCCGAACCGCGAGATCGGCTGCCGCGACCAGCGCATTGCGTCCCTCTTCGGGGTTACGTCCGGCATGGGCTGACTTGCCGGTCACGACGAAGGCAAAATTGCCGCTTCCCGGCCGGCTTGCGGCCAGCGTGCCGTCGGGAAGGACCGCGGGCTCATAGGTGAGGGCGGCGGCTTTGCCACGAGCCGCCTGGCGGATCAGTGCGGCGGACCCTGGCGAGCCGGCTTCCTCGTCGGAGTTGATCACGACTTCATAGCCGATCGTCCCGGCAACGGGGATGGTCTCGACCGCCTTGAGCGCGGCCAGCATCACCGCCAGGCCACCCTTCATGTCGGCGACCCCCGGGCCGCGCAGCGTGGCGTCGTCGAGCCATGTCAGCGCCTGAAACGGATGGTCGGAGGGAAACACTGTATCTATATGGCCGGTGAACAGGAGCTGCAGCGGAGCGTCGGGACGGACGGTGAGATGCAGATTGCGCCCATGCGCCACCTGGACGGAGACTCCATCGGGACCGATCGCCTCGACCTGGTCCGGTTCGCGCATCAGCAGCGTTCCAGGCAGCACCGAGAAAGCATCAGCGAGCAGCCCCGCCATCGCGCTGAGGCCCGCGAGATTGGTCGTTCCACTGTTGATTGCGGCCCAGGCTTGAACCTGATCAAGCATCGGCTCCGCAGCGGCGCGTTCGACCGTTTTCCGTTCGTTGCGCGACAGGCCACTCATGCCGCGAATGTTCACGAATGTTCCCACTCATGCGAGGGTCCGCATTCGCACAGCGGAAGGCGGGAAGAGGCGACGCACCGCTTCATCAAGCGCAGCGTCGCAGATGAATTCCTACTTTGGAAGGCATTGCTGACTCAGAGGCAATGTCTGCTTTCGACCCATTGCGGACAGTAGCTTTTATGACGATGATGCCGCGATGCTGCGGCAACCGCTAAGCGATGTGCTCTCGTATGTGTGCCTGTTGGGGGCATGGTTACTCTCGTTGGTTCAAATTGATGCGGCTTTGAGGGTGCACTCGACTGGAAACGGCATGTCGGGCATGGTGGGGGGTCTCACTGTGCCGCTCTACCTTCCGGTTTTTCTCGTCTATTTTCTTGCGAAGTTAATGGGCGGGAGAGCGCCGCTGTGGGCAATCGTGGTCGCACCAGTAGTCGGCGTCGGATCGATGATACTGGGCTAGAACCAATGTCTGCTTTCCACCCATTGCAGACACTGGCGGCCGGTCAAGAAAGTTCAGGCTCCAGCCACTCCCCAAACATGTCGAAAATCCGCTGGTACATGGTCCGCTTGAACGGGACGATCAGCCGGATGGCGTCGTCCGGTGTGGACCAGCGCCAGTGGCTGAACTCCGGATGGTCGGTCGCAATGTCGATGTCCGCGTCACTGCCGTGGAAGCGGGCAAGAAACCAGTTCTGGATCTGTCCGACGTAGCGCCCCTTCCACAACTCGCCGCGAAGCTCTGCAGGCAGGTCGTAGCGCAATAGCTCGGGGGCTTCGGCCAGCTTTTCCACGAACTCCGGGGCGATCCCGGTTTCCTCCTCAAGCTCGCGCAGGGCCGTGGTCCACGGCTCCTCGCCATCGTCGATCCCGCCCTGCGGCATCTGCCAGGCCTCGTCGCTGTAATCGATCCGGCGCCCGGTCCAGACCAGCCGATCGCTGTTGATCAGCACCACGCCGACCCCCCGGCGATAGTTTTCGTCCTCGCTCATCGGCCCAGCAAATAGCCTGAGAAATGAATGTTTGAAGTAGCGCTTTCTGCCATCGCGTCCTAAGAGGTTAATTCCATGACATTTCCAGGACGAATAGAATGGCGTCGGCGACGCACCTTGTAACGCGTGAGGAATCAACGGCGCACACGCCTCCTGAAGCAGTAGTCGTACGGTTCGCGGGTGATAGTGGCGATGGAATGCAGCTGACCGGTGGTCAGTTCACTCTGTCGACCGCGCTGGCGGGCAATGATCTGGCGACCTTCCCCGATTTCCCTGCCGAGATTCGTGCTCCGCAAGGGACAACATTTGGCGTTTCGGCCTTCCAGATCAATTTTGGTTCAACCTCGATCGAGACTGCCGGTGATCAGCCGGACGTGCTGGTGGCGATGAATCCGGCGGCGCTGAAGACCAATGTCGAGGCGCTGCGCGAAGGCGGGCTGATCATCGCTGACGAGGGCGAGTTCACGCAGCGCAACCTCGCCAAGGCTGGCTATGACAGCAACCCGCTCGAGGATGGCTCTCTGGCCCGCTGGCAGCTGGTCAAGTTCAACATTTCGCAGCTGACGCTCGACGCGGTGAAGCCGTTCGGCCTTGGCAACAAGGAAGCGCTGCGCTGCAAGAATATGTGGACCCTCGGCCTTGCGCTGTGGATGTTCGACCGCGACCGCAAGCCGATCACCGACTGGCTGCAAAGCAAGTTCGCCAAGGCTCCGCAGCTGGCCGAGGCCAATATCGCGGCGCTGAACGCGGGTCATGCTTACGGCGAGACGGTCGAGATTGGCTTTTCCATCCATCCGCAGCGGATTGCGCCGGCACCCGCCCAACCGGGGCTGTATCGCACCGTCACCGGCGCGGAGGCGCTTGGTGTCGGACTGGTCGCGGGCGCACAGCTTGCCGGCCTGCCGATGTTCTTCGGCTCCTATCCGATCACGCCTGCCAGTCCGCTCCTGCACCATCTGTCGCGGCTGAAAGAGTTCGGGATCACCACCTTCCAGGCGGAGGACGAGATCGCGGCGATCTGCGCTGCGATTGGCGCGTCCTACGCCGGTCAGCTTGGAATCACCTCTTCGTCCGGTCCGGGCATCGCGCTGAAAACCGAGGCAATCGGGCTTGCGGTGATGACCGAGCTGCCGCTGGTGATCGTCAATTCGCAGCGCGGGGGACCGTCGACCGGGCTCCCGACCAAGACCGAGCAGTCGGACCTCTATCAGGCGGTCTACGGCCGCAATGGCGATGCGCCGCTGCCTGTGATCGCTGCCCGTTCGCCGGCGGATGCGTTCGACTGTGCGATCGAGGCGTGCCGGATCGCGGTGCACTATATGACACCGGTCATGCTGCTGACCGACGGCTATATCGCCAATGCGGCTGAGCCGTGGAAGGTACCGGACATGAGCGGCTATGCGCCGTTTCCTATCGC
>CBFGZJ010000094.1:0-6880 GCA_965653215.1 uncultured Sphingomonas sp.
AGATCAAGAAGTACATCCGCTACATCGCCGACTGGCGGCTGGGGCAGCTCGGCTTCGCGCCGATCTACATGATCGACGAGCATCCGCTGCCGTGGCTGGCGCCGCTGCTGAACGGCGTCGAGCACGCCAACTTCTTCGAAACCCGCGCGACGGAATATTCGAAGGCCGCGACGCGGGGGAACTGGAACGAGGTGTGGGAGAATTTCGACCGCCGTCAGAAGGCGAAATCGTCAGCCGCGAACGACGCCAGCGAAGGCGGCGACGGCGAGGATATGTTCAGTAGGGCTGGGGTTGTGGGGTAGAGGATGGCAGCACTCGGTGCTTTTTCCGTCAGGCAACATTTTCGAAGCCATGGCTACATCCATGCGATGTGGACGGTCGCTGTTTTGTTGGCAATCATCGCGGCATTACTACTCAGATTGCCCAACGGAAGTGCTGTCGGTGAGTATATCTCTTTCTCCGCGTCCATTGCATCTCTGGTGCTCGCTGTGGTGGCAATTGGGCAAGCGTTGGTCGCCAACCAAGGTTTTTCGGAGACTGTTGGTACTCTCCGTAGTTCTTCCGACGAGCTTCGATCTGCCGCAACTAACATAGCAGAGACATCGGCCACGCTGAATCAAAGGTGTGAAGATATCATCGGCCAAGTCGCCAAGGTTCCTGCTGCCGTCGAGGCACTGGGTGCTAAATTGGATGAGCAAGTGGCGTCGGCTGTAAAGCCGGAGGTGCCTGTCCGTGGGCTCGGGGATGACGTTACATACGATATCATCAATAATATGCCTATGGGTGGCCAGCTTTCATTGTACGTGTTAGCTAAATCATTTGTTAGTGGTAAAGCTTTCGACACTTCTGACGTTTTCAGCAAAGACACTCATTATCTCTGGACTGGGGTGCTTCTGGGATTTATATTTTCGGTGATGGGGATGAATAGGTTCAACATAAAGGTTGATACGATCCATCGAGGTATGGATACATTCTACAAAGTCTCTTCTTTAGGTGATGTAAACGCAAAGACTTGTATCGAAACACTCGAGTCTGAACAGAACCAGACGCGGGATGACGAACTTTACAAAGGTGTTCGCGCATTCTTTGACAATTAGCTTTTTCTTTTTCGCTATTTGGCCGGGGCTGCTTACTTGACCAGCAACGCGTGGGTTGCCACGTCAAGCATTGACGGAGCCTTTTGCTTCAATGCGAGCGTAGCGAAGCAATCCGGTGGCGCAACGGCTGGATTGCCACGGTGCTACGCGCCTCGCGATGGCGGTGCCTCTCGCGGCATTGCGAGCGTAGCGAAGCAATCAATGCGGCGATCATTCCGGGCGTGCGTTGATGATCGACCTCGTTCTGGATTGCTTCGTCGCCTTCGGCTCCTCGCAATGACGAAGCTGCTGGCTCAAGGGTGCGCGATGGTGTCGAACAGGTCCACCCAGTCAGGATTGTCTGTCTCGATTCGCTGCACTTTCTTCGTTCGCGATCCAGCCTTGATCTGCTTCTCGCGAAGGATCGCGCTCTCCATCGAGCCGTGAAGCTCGAACCAGACGAGAAGCTTGCAGCCGTAGCGGGCGGTAAACCCATCGCCCGCACCCGTGCGATGCTGCCATGCACGCTGAACCAGATCAGATGTCACCCCAGTATAGAGGGTGCCGTTGCGACGGCTCGCCACCATGTAAACTGCCGGCTGCTTCATCATCCCCCGTCATTGCGAGCGTAGCGAAGCACTCCAGCGGCGCAACTGGGATTGCCGCGTCGCCTTCGGCTCCTCGCAATGACCTCAAACGCCGTCACGGAGTAAATCCGTGAGCCTGCCCCGGCGGAGGCCGGGGTCGGTCCTGCCGGGCTTTGCCCGCAGGCCGGCCGGGTTTTTGAGTCTCTACGCCCAAGCTCCTGTTTGCTCTGCAAACCCTCGCTTGGTCTTGGCCCAAAAACCGCTGTCCTACAGCAACCGATCTGGTTCATGGAGTCCGCCATTTTTATGATGGAGGCGATGATGCCAAGACGGGCACGCGGGCGGGACATGACGGTCGAACAGTTCCACGAATGGTCGGATGCGGTGCGACTCGTCAAGGAGGTGAATGAGGCTTGCGCCGAGGAAGGCGGGCTGAGCCTCAGCCAGGTGCCCGTCCCCACTAGCGTTCCGCTCGACGTTCTGCCGGACGAAGTCACCGTCCCCGCGCCCAAGCCGGAAGGCTCGGTCGTGCCCTTCCACCCGGAGCCGAGCCGCAAGACCGGCGGCTGGAGCGCGGACCGGCAGCGGCTGTTCATCGAGGCGCTGGCGGAAACCGGAACGGTTCACGTCGCCGCCAAGTCCGCGGGCCTGTCCGCCCGCAGCGCCTATGGCCTGCGCATGCGTTCACGCGCCTTCGCCGCCGCCTGGGACGCGGCGCAGCAGCTCGCGGTCGGCCGGCTGTCGGCGATTGCGTTTGACCGTGCCATCCATGGCCGGGTCGAGCAGGTCTATCATCAAGGAGACCTGATCGGGGAAAAGCGGGTGCCGAGCGAACGGCTGCTGATGTGGCTGCTCACCCGCCTCGATCCAAAGCGCTTCGCGGCGCCGTGGGAGCGCCGCCGCGACGATGTCTCCGATCCCCAGGCCGAGGCGCAGGTCGCCTTCCCGCAACTGCTCGGCGCGCTCACCGACGTTCCGGTCGACTAGCCCCCGCGAGTGTGAACATTGTGAACATTCGCTGCGAGCCGCCGAGCGCAGCGAAGATCGCGAGTGCCGGACGGCCTGCGGCTCCTCGCAATGACGACTTGGCTACTCCCGCTCAGCCCTTGGCGGGTCCTGGACGTGGATGGTGTAGTGGCTTGGGGTCCAGCCCCAGCTGCTGAAGCCGAAAGCGAGGATGACCATGATCGCGAGTGCGAAGGTGCCGACGCCGATCACGACCATGCGCGTCTCGCGCTCTTCGGGATCGACCACCGCGACCTTCTTGGCGACTGGCGGCGGGTCGCGGCGGATGCGTGACCCGCGCACTGGCGCCGACAGGTTGACGGACTGCTTCCCGGTCTTGAGCGGACTGGCCATGCGCCGCTGACTACATCGGCGCGGTTAGCATCCGGTTAGCGCCGGCCGCCCATCCGCATCCGGCTGGTATTGCCGAAGCGCGTCTTGCGTGTGCCGGGCCTCCCTTCCGTCGCATTGCCGCTGCGGGCAGGCACGGTCCGCTGGTCGTGCGGGATGCCGAGCTCATCCTCTTCCAGCTTGCGGATTTCGTCGCGCAGCCGCGCCGCCTCCTCGAACTCCAGGTCCGCGGCGGCCTTGCGCATCCGCTGCTCGAGGTCCTCGATGTAAGCGCGCAGATTATGGCCGACCAGGTGCGGCCGCTCCTCGTCGCCGGTGCCGATCACCACCCCGTCGCGGGTCGACACATGGGCGATGATGTCGCTGACCTGCCGCTTCACGCTTTCCGGAGTGATGCCGTGCAGCGCATTATATTCGAGCTGCTTTTCGCGCCGGCGCCCGGTCTCGTTGAGCGCCCGCTCGATCGACCCGGTGATCGTGTCGGCATAGAGGATCACCCGCCCGTCGATGTTGCGGGCGGCGCGGCCGATGGTCTGGATCAGCGAGGTCTCGGACCGCAGGAAGCCTTCCTTGTCGGCATCGAGGATCGCGACCAGCCCGCATTCCGGGATGTCGAGCCCTTCGCGCAGCAGGTTGATCCCGACGAGCACGTCATAGACGCCGAGGCGAAGGTCGCGGATCAGCTCGATCCGCTCCAGCGTCTCGACGTCCGAATGCATGTAGCGGACCTTGAGGCCCGCCTCGTGCAGATATTCGGTGAGGTCCTCGGCCATGCGCTTGGTCAGCGTCGTCACCAGCGTGCGGTAGCCCTTGCGCGCCGTCTCCTTGGCTTCATGGACGAGGTCGTCGACCTGGTCCTCGACCGGCTTGATCTCGACCGGCGGATCGATCAGCCCGGTCGGGCGGATCACCTGTTCCGAAAAGACGCCGCCGGTCTCGTTCATCTCCCACGGACCCGGCGTCGCGGACACGAACACCGATTGCGGACGCATCGCCTCCCACTCGTTGAAGCGCAGCGGCCGGTTGTCGATGCAGCTCGGCAGGCGGAAGCCATATTCCGCGAGCGTGATCTTCCGCCGGTGGTCGCCCCGCGCCATCGCTCCGATCTGCGGCACCGTCTGGTGGCTCTCGTCGACGAACAGCAGCGCATTGTCGGGCAGATATTCGAACAGGGTCGGCGGCGGCTCGCCGGGCAACCGGCCGGTGAGGAAGCGAGAATAATTCTCGATCCCCGCGCAACTGCCGGTCGCGGCGATCATCTCCAGGTCGAAATTGGTGCGCTGCTCAAGCCGCTGCGCTTCCAGCAGCCGGCCTTCCGCGTGCAGCTCCTTCAGCCGCTCGGCCAGCTCGTGGCGGATCGCCTCCATCGCCTGCTTCAGCGTCGGCCCCGGCGTGACATAGTGGGAGTTGGCGTAGACCTTGATGCTGTCGAGGCTGGCGACCGTCTTGCCGGTCAGCGGGTCGAACTCGACAATCTGCTCGATCTCGTCACCGAAGAAGCTGATCCGCCACGCCGTGTCCTCATAGTGGGACGGGAAGATCTCCAGATTGTCGCCCCGGACACGGAAATTGCCGCGCGCGAACGCCTGGTCGTTGCGCTTGTACTGCAACGCAACCAGCTTGCGGATGATCTCGCGCTGATCCTCGCTGCCGCCCTTGCTGAGGCTGAACACCATCGCCGAATAGGTTTCGACCGAGCCGATGCCGTAGAGGCAGGAGACGGATGCGACGATGATCACGTCGTCGCGCTCCAGCAGCGCCCGGGTCGCCGAGTGGCGCATCCGGTCGATCGCCTCGTTTACCGAGCTTTCCTTCTCGATGTAGGTGTCGGTGCGCGGAACATAGGCTTCCGGCTGGTAATAATCGTAGTAGCTGACGAAATATTCGACCGCATTGTCGGGGAAGAAGCTCTTGAACTCGCCGTAGAGCTGGGCGGCGAGGATCTTGTTCGGCGCGAGCACCAGTGCCGGCCGCTGCAGCGTCTGGATCACCTTGGCCATGGTGAACGTCTTGCCCGAGCCGGTGACTCCAAGCAGCACCTGGCTTTTCTCGCCCTGCTGCGCGGTCTCGACCAGCTCGGCGATTGCCTGGGGCTGGTCTCCGGCGGGCTCATAGCCGGACTTCAGCACGAAGCTGCGTCCGCCCTCGGCCTTGTCGGGACGCTGCGGCCGGTGCGGGACGAACGCGTCGCCGGTCTCCGGCTCGGCCAGCGAGGTGCGGATTTGAATCGCCATGGTTTGAGCATATGGTGACGCGGGCGAGCGGCGCAACGCGTCGCCAATCGGGAGGGGCCGCGATGCACAAGCTCATTCTGTTGCTGCCGGTGGCCCTGCTGGCCGCCTGCGACCGCGGTCCGGACGTGGATATGACGAATGCGTCGGTGTCCGAGGTCGCCAATGAGATGAAGCGTCAGGCCGGCGATGACGACAGCTTCGTCAATCCGGGCAAATGGCAGCAGACGGTAACAATGGTCGACATGACCGCCCCGGGAATGCCGCCGCAGATCCGCGACGCGATGAAGCAGTCGGTTGGGGAGAGCCAGGTGCATGAAACCTGCCTCACTCCCGAGCAGGCGAAGAGCCCAAGGGAGGATTTCTTCGCCGGAGCGGACAAGAATTGCCGCTACGAGCACTTTAAGTGGGGCAGCGGCAAGGTCGACATCCGGCTGCTCTGCAAGCACCCGCAGGCCACGCAGACGATGGAGCTGACCGGCGACTATGAGCCGGACCGCTACACGATGGCGATGACCGCAACCACCAAGGGCAAGACTGCGGCCGAGGAGATGGTCATGAAGATGCGGGTCGACGCCAAGCGCATCGGGCGATGCAGCCCGTCAGCGAAAAGCTGACCGGCTCAACTTACCAGGCGCAGCGCCAGCTTCCGCCGCCCCACCACAGCCGGTCGCACGAACTGCTGGTCATCCACCGCGGATAGCTGCGCCACGGTCGCTCGTGCCACCAGTCGTTGAAGCTGTCATGGTCCCACGACCGGTTGATGTCGGAATAGCCGTACCAGCCCCAGCCGTCGGCCACGACATCATCCCCGCGGTGGCGGCGATCGCGCCGGCTGTCGCGGAAATCATCAAATTTGCGGTCATGTCGGTGGAAGCCGCCGTGGTGGCCACCATGCGTTCCCCGATGGACGGTGACTCCTCCCCAATCCTGGGCCGCAACAGATTGAACGGAAAGCGGGATCGCTGCCAGCGACGCAACTGCGGCAAGCAACACATATCGCATGTGGCTTACTCCTCATCCTGATCGATCGGACCTCAGCGAAACGCAGCCGAAGGCGGGGCGTTGCACTGTATCGTTATGGGGCAGAGTGGCCGTGTGATGCATGAGGGTTGTTTTCACCAGCATCATATCAGGTAAAATATCTTTCCTACAGTAATCCTATTTGGTTAGTTAAGACCGACTCGGATTGGAGCGGATATGAGCAACGATATCGAAGGCCTGATTGACGAGCTGATTGAGCGGGAGGGGGGCTATGTCGACCATCCCGCGGATCGTGGAGGTGCGACCCGCTTTGGCATTACCGAGGCGGTGGCGCGCGCTAACGGCTACCAGGGCGCGATGGAGCGCCTGCCGCGCGAGCAGGCTGAGGCTATCTATCGGCGCTTGTATTGGCTGCGCCCGCGCTTCGACGAGGTGGCTACGCTCACGCCCGCGGTTGCGGCCGAGTTGTTCGACACTGGCGCCAACATGGGGCCGAGTGTCGCGGCGACATTCCTCCAGCGGGCACTCACCGCTCTCAACCGCAACGGGAGGGATTATCCCGACCTCGTCCTCGATGGCAAGCAGCGCGTCGACGGGTTCGAGATCGGCGCCACCGGCCGGATCACCGAGGACTGGCAAATCATCG
>CBFGZJ010000095.1:0-6843 GCA_965653215.1 uncultured Sphingomonas sp.
CCGGCCGCGAGTTCCGCCTGGAACAATTGCTGTCCGCCGTCGGTCACCCGAACCCAAGCGGGCTCATTCGCGGTCACCACCACTGGCCCGCTCGGGGCAGGCGCGAGAACGGGCGTTGCGGGTTTTGGTGAGGTCGGCGGTGCAACCGTGTTGGTGATCGGGGCCTCCGCAGCGGGCTCTTCATCTGGCGAGACGGACTGCTCGCGAAGGAACAGGAATGCGCCGATGACCAGGATCATCGCGATCCCGGCAATCACCAGCAGCGAAAAGGGCGGAACGCGCTTGGGATCGGCGGTCTCATATTCTTCGACCACGCTCTGGCTTGCGCGAGTCCCGCCCATCTCCTCGCGCAATTGATCGCCGATTTCGGCTCGGTCGAGTCCAACCGCTGAGGCATAGGATTTGGCGAATCCAATCGCATAGGTCGGCGCGGGCATGAGGTCCCAAGCGCCCGTCTCCATGCTTTCAAGATGGCGCTTCGGGATTCGGGTGCGCGCCGCCACTTCGTCGAGTGACAGTCCCTGGGCTTCCCGCGCCGTGCGCAGTCGGACCCCGACAGCGCTCTCGGTCACAGTCTCGGCTTCGTCGTCGCCCATCCGTTTCCCCAACCCAACCGCGACTTACTGTCCTCAGCCAGGACAGGCCTGTCAATGACGGCTAACCAACTATGACCCTGTTTTTGCGAGCCCAATCGGAAAGGGTTCTTCGCATGTCCGCTGGCGGCTTGGCGAGCAGTTGATTCATTCGGGTCCGGATCTTTCCCGCATCGAGCGACCGGATCATCGCTTTGACCGGTCCGACTGCCGCGGGGGTGATCGAGAAATTGTCCAGTCCAATGCCGATCAATGCCATCGCTTCCAGCGGCCGGCCACCCATTTCGCCGCACACTCGAGTCGGCACTCCTGCGGCAGCTGCCGCAGCGGTGACGCGGCGCAGGAAGCGCAGAATGGCAGGGCTCAGCCAGTCATAGCGTTCGGCCAGCCGTGGCTCCCCGCGGTCCGCGGCAAACAGAAACTGCGTCAGGTCGTTGGTTCCAATCGACAGGAAATCGATCTTGGGCAGCAGTTGATCGAGCACCTCCGCCAGGGAGGGAACTTCGAGCATTGCCCCGAACTCGATGCGCGTGGGCACCGGACGCCTGGCCTTGATCGCCCATTCCAGCTGCTCTTCGACCAGCTTGCGTGCGTCATCATATTCCCAAGGCTCGGAGATCATCGGGAACATCAGCCGCAGCACGCGGCCGTTGGATGCCTCGATCAGTGCTCGGGCTTGCGCCTTCATCAGGGCGGTGCGTTCCAGCGACAGGCGGACGGCGCGCCAGCCCATCGCCGGATTTTCGCTCTGGTCCTTCTCGTCCGAGAGATAGGGAAGAGCCTTGTCCCCGCCGATGTCGACGGTGCGGAAGATAACCGGCTTGTCGCCCGCCTGGTCGAGCACGCTGCGGTACAGCTTCTGCTGGCTTTCTCGGCCGGGCAGGGTCGAGGACACCAGGAACTGAAACTCGGTGCGGAACAATCCAATCCCGTCGGCGCCGGTCTGGTCGATCAGAACCGCATCTTCGGCGAGCCCGGCATTGATCATCAGCGTTGTCTGGAGACCGTCGCGGGTGACCGATGGCTGATGGCGGATGGACGCGAACTCGGCGCGCCGGCGCTGGCTCATCGCCATCCGGGCATCGAAGTTGTTGATTACGGCGGTGGTCGGGCGGACGACGATGCTGCCCTGGTCGCCATTGACCAGGATCGTGTCGCCATCGGCCGCGACATGGCGAATGTCTGGAACACGGCCGATCATCGGCACGCCCATGGCCCGCGCGACGATCGTGACGTGGGCGGTCAGCGACCCCTCTTCGAGGATGACGGCCTTCAAGCGCCGGCGGTCATATTCGAGCAGCTCTGCCGGACCCAGGTTGCGGGCAATCAAAATGGCGTCGCGGGTCAGGCCGGTCTGCGCCGCGGTGCCCATCCGCCCCGAGACGATCCGCAGCAGACGGTTGGACAGGTCTTCAAGGTCGTGCATCCGTTCCTTGAGCAGCGGATCGTCGATGTCGTGCATCCGCGCCCGCATGCGCTGCTGTACGCGCTCGATCGCCGCCTCGGCGGTCAGGCCGCTGTCGATCGCCTGATTGATCCGGCGCACCCAACCCTCGTCGTAGGCGAACATCTTGTAGGTCTCGAGAATCTCCTCATGCTCGCCTGCGGTGCCGAATTCCGCCTCGCGGGTCATGGTCTCGATCTGCTCGCGCATCCTCCGGAAGGCCGCGATCACGCGCGCCCGCTCAGCCTCCGGATCATCGGCGACAGTATGCTCGATCTGCACCTTGGGTTGGTGGAACACGGCGGTGCCCCGCGCCATGCCCGCGACCAGCTTCAGCCCGGCAAGCCGAACCGTGCCGCCGCCTTGGGCGACACGTCCCTGGCTCCCGTCGACAAGCTGAGCGTTGGCGATGAGCTCGCTGATGACCATCGCCACCGTCTGAAGCGCCTCGATCTCCTCGTCCGCGTAACGGCGCGCCTCCGCGTGCTGCACGGCAAGAACGCCGATCACTTCCTCGCGGCGGATCACCGGGACGCCGGCGAAGCTGTGGAAGCGTTCTTCTCCCGTCTCCGGCCGGTAGGCGAAGGCGGGATGCTCCGCTGCTTCGTCGAGATTGAGGATGCGCCCTTCGTCAGCGATTGTGCCGACCAGGCCCTCGCTCATCCGCAGGCGGGTGACATGGACTGCCTCCTTGCGCAGCCCGTGGGTAGCGAACAGTTCGAGCATGCCGTTGCGGCGCAGGTAGATCGAGCAGACCTCGCTGCGCATCGCTTCGGCGATGATGTCGACGACGCGGTCGAGCTTGGCCTGTGCGCTGCCGCGCCGAGCCATGACGGCGTGAAGCCCAGTGAGGACTTCCCGCGCGGAATTGACCGAAGTCGCCATGACCAACCGCTAACAGATGCGGACGGACCGCGGCAATCTCTTGGATTAGGAGCGGCTCTCCAGAGCGGCTGCGGCTTCGCCGACCAACTCGTCTATGATTGCTGCGACCGTTTCCTCGCGAGTGACCATCCCGACCGATTGGCCGGCCATGACGGAACCGGATTCGACATCCCCGTCGATCACCGCGCGGCGCAGCGCTCCTGCCCAGTAATGCTCGATTTGCAACTGCGCTTCCGCCATTTCGACCTTACCGCTGTCGAGCAGCTGCGCGACTTCCCGCTGCTTGGCGGCGAACGCCTCCATCTCGCGATTCTTCAGCGCTCTTACCGGAATGACCGGAAGGCGCGGATCAATCTGGACGCTGGGAATCGCGTCGCGTGCCGAAGCGCGGATGAACGCCTTCTTGAAGTTGGGATGGGCGATCGACTCGTGCGCGCAGACAAACCGAGTACCGAGCTGCACTCCGACCGCGCCCATCTCAAGATAGGCTGCGACGGCTTCACCGCGGCCGATCCCGCCGGCGACGAACACTGGCAGGTTGGAGGCGACATGGGGCAGGATCTCCTGCGCCAGGACCGAGGTCGACACCGGACCGATATGGCCGCCGGCCTCCATCCCTTCGATGACGAGCGCGTCGACGCCAGAGCGCATCAGCTTCTTGGCCAGCGCAAGCGCTGGAGCAAAGGCGACCAGCTTGGCGCCGCTCGCCTTGATCTTGTCGATCGCGCCGCCCGGCGGAAGACCACCGGCAAGAACGACATGACTGACGCCATGCGTCGCGCAGACGTCGATCAGCTCACTGAGCTGCGGATGCATGGTGATGAGGTTGACGCCGAACGGCCGGCTGGTGCGGGCCTTCGTCTCGGCGATTTCCGTGTCGAGCAATTGCGGAGTCATCGCTCCGCACGCGATCACGCCGAACCCGCCCGCGTTGGAGATAGCGGAAACGAGGTTGCGCTCCGAGACCCAGCTCATGGCGCCACCAAGGATTGCCACTTCGCAACCGAGGAAGTCGGTGCCGCGCCGCATCAGCTCGGCGAGGCGAAGCGCGCCGGCGCCGGGACGAACGCTCCTGGCTTCGGTGATCAGGCCTTCGCCGCTCACGCAGTCGCGCTCGCCGCCTCGGCGCTGCGGGCCGGCGTGTCGAGGCCGAAGGCGGTGTGGAGCACGCGCACGGCCATCTCCATCTGGTCCTCGGTCATCAGCGCGCTAACCTTGATCTCGCTTGCGGACACCGCGATCAGGTTGATCCGCGCTTCGGCAAGCGCCTTGAACATGGTCGCGGCCAACTCCGGGTTCGAGCGGATTCCGACGCCGACGATGCTGACCTTGGCGACCTCGCTGTTGTGCCACATCTCACCAAAACCGATCGTGTCGCGATTTTCTTCGATCACCGACATCGCCTGGTGGAGCGATGCGCGCGGGACGGTGAAGGTGAGGTCGCTTTGTTCGCCCTCGCGGCTGGCGGCCTGAACGATCATGTCGACCGCGATCCCTGCCTTGGCCAGCGGGTTGAGAACCGCTGCCACAATCCCGGCGCGATCTGCCAGGCGGGTCAGGGTGATGCGGGATTCATTGCGGTCGGTCGCGATCCCCGCGATGGTGTTGCGTTCCATGTCGTCTCCTGAAAGCTCGGCGACAATTTCAGTGCCCGGTAGGTTCTCGAAGGCCGAAAGGACGCGCAGCGGCAGATTCTCGCGCATCGCCAGCCCGACCGAGCGGACCTGAAGCACCTTCGATCCGACACCGGCGAGTTCGAGCATTTCCTCGAACGTGATCTTGGTCAGCTTGCGCGCCTGCGGGACGATGCGCGGGTCGGTGGTGTAGACGCCGTCCACGTCGGTGTAGATGTCGCAGCGATCCGCTCCGACACCAACCGCGATCGCAACCGCCGAGGTGTCCGATCCGCCCCGGCCGAGGGTCGAGATGCGGCCATCTTCGCTGACACCCTGGAAACCGGGGATGACCGCGATGGTCCCGGCGTGAAGAGATTCATCGAGCAGCTGGCGCTCGATCGCTTCGATCCGGCTGTTGCCGTGCGCGCCGACCGAACGGACCAGCTGCCAGCCCATGAAGCTGCGGGCGTTCATGCCCATGCCCTGCAGCGTCATCGCCAGCAGCCCGGCGGTCACCTGCTCGCCGCTGGCAACCACGACATCATATTCCTTGGGGTCGTGAAGCGCGCTCGCCTCGCGGCACAGCTGCACCAGTCGGTCCGTCTCGCCCGCCATCGCCGAGACCACCACCAGCACCTCATTGCCGGCCTCGCGCTCGCGCCGCACGCGGGCCGCGACCGAACGGATCCGCTCCATCCCGGCCATCGATGTGCCGCCGAATTTCATCACGATGCGAGGCATTGGACTTGGTCTTCTTATGTCCTGATATGGCGATGCGTTGGGCGCCCTGTTAGGGAGAGCGCATGGCCAAGACAAGCATCCGGAGCGACGAGGCGGAACACTTCGGCCGGCTCGCCGGCGACTGGTGGGACCCGAATGGCGCGTCCAAGGTGCTTCACCAGCTCAACCCCGTGCGGCTGGCCTATGTCCGCGACCAGATCGACCAGCATTGGCAGACCGACGAGCATCTCCGCCAGCCGCTCGCGGGAAAGACCGCGCTGGATGTTGGCTGCGGCGCCGGGCTTCTTACGGAGCCGCTCGCCCGGCTTGGCGCGTCCGTCACCGGGGTCGATGCCGCCGCCGAGTTGATCGAGGCTGCACGCAGCCATGCCGCTGGGCAGGGACTGGCGATCGATTACCGGGCCGGCGGTGTTGAGGATGTTTCCGGCCTGTTTGATCTGGTGACCGCGATGGAAGTGATCGAGCATGTCGCCGATCCGCACACGTTCCTGCGCGACCTAAAGGCCAGGCTCGCGCCCGCAGGGCTGCTGATCCTGTCGACCCCTAATCGCACCGCCTGGAGCCGCCTGCTGACGATCACCCTGGCCGAAGGATTCGGCCGCATCCCCAAGGGCACGCATGACTTCGACCGCTTCATCCCGCCCGAGCAGCTGAGGCCGATGATGGTCGACGCGGGATTAAAGGTGATCGACACCGAAGGCATCGCCCTAACCCCAATGCGCGGCCTGCACCTCAGCGATGATGTTCGGCTCAACTATCTGGTGACGGCGGTGCATGGCCGATCGTCATGCTGAACTTGTTTCAGCATCCATTCTTGTGAAGTGCGGAGCGGGTGGAGAGATGGACCCTGAAACAAGTTCAGGGTGACGGGTTTGGGATATGAAGCAGCCATGCACCTATATCCTTGCGAGTCGCGCATACGGGACGCTCTATGTCGGCGTGACCTCCGACCTCATTGCGCGCTTGTGGCAGCATCGAACCGGCGCAGTCCCAGGATTCACAGCGAAGTATGGCGTGCATATGCTGGTCCGGTTCGAGCTGTTCGACGACATGGCGAATGCGATCGCTCGCGAGAAGCAGCTGAAGCGGTGGCATCGACAGTGGAAGATCAATGTGATCGAGAGTGAGAATCCGCAGTGGGTCGATCTTGCGCCGAGTCTCGGCTTACCACCTCTTCCGTCATCCTGAACTTGTTTCAGGATCCATTTCGATGCCTCGCTGGGCCCTTCACGAAAATCGATGCTGAAGCAGGTTCAGCATGACGGATCGCGTCAGAAATCCACCTTGTCGTAATACGCTGGCGGGACGATCACTTCCACCCTCTCACCGGAATGGGCGGAGCGGCGACGGCGCGAGCAAGCAGAGGTTCTGAGCCATCATCCGTTCCACTACAGCTAATGTCCGCTTTCGACCCATTGCGGTCATTAGAACTCAGATTGGTCCAATGTCGGAAGCTTCAGTTCGCCACGCTGGCGCGCGACGAGCGAGGCCAACTCGCTTCTAAAATTGGCCGCATCGGCGGCGAGATGCGCCATGCGCTTTGCCGTCGCATGTAAGACCGAGC
>CBFGZJ010000096.1:0-6787 GCA_965653215.1 uncultured Sphingomonas sp.
TTGTTCTCGGCATCGTCGGACCGGAAACTGTTCGAGCAGACCATCTCCGCGAGACGATCAGTCTCGTGCGCCGGAGTGCCGCCGCCGCCGCCGCGCATCTCGCTGAGCCGGACCCGCAGGCCTGCAGTCGCGAGCTGCCAGGCTGCCTCGCTTCCGGCCAGTCCACCGCCGATGATGTGAATGTCGAACGTCATCGGAGAGGCACTAGTCTCCGGTCCCCCGGGCGTCACCCTGAACTTGTTTCAGGGTCCATTTTGGTGAAGGGCTGCGGGTGTGTCCACATGGATGCTGAAACGAGTTCAGCATGACAAAGAAGAAGCTGCACATCTTCACGATTGGGTACGAGGGCATCACGGTCAATGATCTGATCGAAGCCCTTCAGAAGGCCGGCGTCGAGCGGGTGATCGATGTGCGGGCGCTGCCGCTGTCGCGTCGGCCAGGCTTTTCCAAGACTGCGCTGCGCGCGGCCTTGGAAGAAGTTGGGATCGATTATGTGCATCTTCGGGCGCTTGGAACCCCAGCGGAGGGTCGGTCGGCTGCTCGCAAGGGGCAGCATGCGCTGCTTGCTCAGATTTACGCCGGCCAGCTCGAACTGCCGGAGGCCGTGGTCCAGGCCGAACAGATGCGTGATCTCGCCGAGGAGAAGCCAAGTGCGTTGCTCTGCTTTGAGCGGAATGCGGAGCATTGCCATCGCTCCCTCCTGATTGAGGCAGCGATTCCCGACGCTGCGGTCGAGCATCTGCTCGCCTGATGTCCGAAATCGGCACAGTTGACCGCGTGCCGGCGCTGCATCCCTGTTAAATTTTCGTTGAACGCGGTAAGGCGAAGGCCGGATGTTGGGAGTCCCCATGTTCAAGGCGTGCGCGTATCCGCTTCTATTCTTCTGTTCGTCAGCGGCGCTGGCGCAACCGCTAGAAACCGATGTGAGCAGTCGGGCATTCGGAGGTCCGCTGCTGACCGAGCGCGGGCTTCCCGTGACCGTGACCGTTGCCCTGGTGAACATCGCTGACGCCCAGCGGATCGGAGCGCGCTGGGGCGTGGTTACCAGCACCCACCGTACGCCCGAACATAATCGGCGGGTCGGCGGGGTACCCAACAGCTATCATCTCAGCGGCCGAGCGATCGACATCGCGCGTCGCCCGGGAGTGACCCATAACCAGATTGCCGCCGCACTTCGCCAAGCGGGCTTCCACTTGCTGGAATCGCTCGACGAGGGGGATCATAGCCACTTCGCATTCGGCAGCCGCGGAATCGCGACCGAGTCGACGGGTGATCGCCTGGCCAGCGCAAAACCTGCGCGGCCAGTTCCGTTGTTCCGGACGATGGAGGATGAACGCGCTGGAGAGCTTGTTCCGTTGCCTGCCATCTACGGTTCCGCGCACGCCCAGGTTGCGCATGCTGTCGCGCAGGAACAGACAGCCGCGCAGGAGTTGCCTAAGCACGAAGTGAACAACTCAGTTCTTTCGCTGGCGACCATTGCTGCAGCCGGCAAGGCACCGCGCAACTAACAACCCTTAGGCGGGCGGCGCCCCTTCGCCGATCAGCAACTCCTCAATGTCCGGAATGGGACGGTCCGTCATCTCCTTGTTGAGTGTCAGGATGATCCGTCGCTCAACTTCCTTGTGCAACTCCTTGCGCAGCACACCCAGCGCCTTGGGCGGCGCAATGATGCACAAGTGATCGAAGTCGTTGCGAAGCGCGCGCAAGCGCAAGTCCTCGGCGACATCTTTGACCCACAAATCTTCTTCCCGCTGGTGGAAGTTGGTTTCTTCCATCGCCGGCCGATGCACTTCCGCGCCGGTCGCCCCGGCGGCGGCAGTTCCGGGCCCATCACTCTTGATCTCACGATCCTTGCGGTCTTCGCGCTCGTCATGAGCTTCGGTGCGAAGATCGATCTGGTTCTGGTCGCCCTGGTTGCGCAGGAACAGGGCCTTGGTGCCATCGGCGACAACAACAAGGGCGTGATGAGGCAGCGCCATCCGTGCGTTCTCCTGGATTGATGAGCGGAGGAACGCGGCTTGTGCTCAGGCCGTTCCGCTAGCTGTCGCTTCCAGAGGCAAGATCATCGCCGATCACCGCTCCGTCATCGGGCGCAATCTGATCCCCGGCATCGACCTCAATCTCTTCCTCGTCGCTTTCATCGATCTTGGCGACGCCGACCACATGTTCGTCCTGCGCGACCCGGAAGATCATCACGCCTTGCGTGTTGCGGCCTGCGATACGGATATCCCCGACGGTGGTGCGGATGATCTTGGCCTGATCGGTCACCAGCATCAGCTGTTCGCCCGGCTTCACCGGGAAGCTGGCGACAACGCAGCCGTTGCGCTCCGAAGTCACGATGTTGGTGATGCCCTGACCGCCGCGGTTCGTGCGGCGATACTCATAGGTCGAGCTCCGCTTGCCATAGCCGTTTTCGGTGACGGTCAGCAGGAACTGCTCCTTGTCGGCAATCTGCGCATAGCGCTCGTCCGACAGGCCCTCCGCGGATTCATTGTCCCGCCATCTGGGTGACCGCAGATAGGCTTCGCGTTCCTCCTGCGTCGTCCCGGCGCGGCGCAGGATCGACATCGAGATGACCTGGTCGTCCTGAGCCAGGCGGATTCCGCGGACACCGGTTGCAGTGCGGCTTTGAAACTCGCGGACGTCCGAGGCCATGAAGCGGATTGCCTTGCCTTGTCGGGTCGCGAGCAGAACATCATCCTCCTCGGTCAGCAGGGACACGGCGATCAGCCGGTCGGTCGGGTCGCCTCCGTCATCCTCACCGAACCGCATCGCAATTTTTCCGGCGGTCGGCACGTTGGTGAACGCATCCATGCTGTTGCGCCGGACGGTGCCATGAGCGGTCGCGAACATGATGTGGAGTCCGCCCCATTCCTGCTCATCCTCAGGGAGGGGCAGAACGGTCGAAATGGTTTCGCCCTCCGCCAGCGGGAGCAGGTTGATCATCGGCCGGCCCTTGGCGCTCGGCCCGCCCTCTGGCAGCCGCCACACCTTCATCCGGTACACCCGGCCGAGATTGGAAAAGAACAGCACCGGATTGTGGGTCGAGGTGACGAACAGGTTCGTAATCGCGTCCTCGTCCTTGGTCGTCATGCCGGAGCGGCCCTTGCCGCCGCGCTTCTGTTCCCGGAACAAGGCGAGGGGAGTGCGCTTGATATAGCCGGTCATGGTCACGGTCACGACCATGTCCTCGCGCTCGATCAGGTCTTCATCCTCGATTCCGTCCGCGGCGGGGGCAAGTTCGGTGACCCGCGGAGTTGCGAACTCCGCTTCGACCTCGTCGAATTCCTCCCGGATCACCGCATAGAGCCGCGCCCGGTTGGCCAGGATCTCCAGCAGTTCGCTGATATTCTTTGCCAAGCCCTCGAGCTCGGCGCCGATTTCATCGCGTCCAAGGGCGGTGAGCCGGTGAAGCCTCAGGTCGAGGATCGCCTTCACCTGGGTCTCGGACAGGCGATAGGTGTCACTCGTTTTTTGCGGCTCAACCGCCTCGACCAGCTCGATGTAGGGGCGGATCATATCACCAGCCCATTCACGCTGGAGCAGCCGTTCGCGGGCCTGCGCCGGGCTCGCTGAGCCGCGGATCAGCTTCACCACCTCATCGAGATTGGTGACCGCAACGACCAGGCCGAGCAGGATGTGAGCCCGGTCTCGCGCCTTGGCGAGTTCGAACTTCGACCGGCGGGTGATGACTTCTTCGCGGAACCGGACGAAGCTCTCGATGAAGTCGCGCAGGGTCAGGGTTTCGGGACGGCCACCACGCAGAGCCAGCATGTTGGCCGGGAAGCTCGACTGCGCAGGGGTATGACGCCACAGCTGGTTGAGGACCACCTCCGGAGTAGCGTCCCGCTTGAGATCGATGACAATGCGGACGCCTTGGCGGTTCGACTCGTCGCGGATGTCCGAGACGCCCTCGATCCTCTTGTCCTTGGCGGCTTCGGCGATTTTCTCGACCAGCCCGGACTTGCCGACCTGGTACGGGATTTCGGTCAGCACGATCGATCGGCGATCGTTGCGGCCTTCCTCGACCCGGTAACGCGAACGCTGGAGGATCGAGCCGCGGCCAGTCAGGTAGGCGCTGCGGATTCCGCTGGTGCCGAGGATCATCGCCCCGGTCGGGAAGTCCGGCCCTTTGACATGCTCCATCAATCCTTCGGATGTGATCGCAGGATCGTCGATGAACGCCTTGCAGGCGTGGAGAACTTCGCCAAGATTGTGGGGTGGAATATTGGTCGCCATGCCGACCGCAATTCCCCCGGCGCCATTGACCAGGATGTTTGGAAAGCGCGCCGGCAAGACCTGCGGCTCGCGCTCCGTGGCGTCATAGTTCGGTTGAAAATTGACGGTGTCCTTGTCGAGGTCGCCGAGCAGGAAGTTGGCGACCTTCGCTAGCTTGGCCTCGGTGTAACGCATGGCCGCGGGTGGATCCGGGTCCATCGAGCCGAAATTGCCCTGACCGTCGATAAGCGGCACCCGCATCGACCAGCTCTGGGTCATGCGGGCGAGCGCGTCATAGATCGCCGTATCGCCGTGCGGGTGATACTTACCAATGACGTCGCCGACGATGCGCGCGGACTTGCGGTAGGGACGGTTGTGGAAGAAGCCGTTCTCGTGGGCGGAGAACAGGATACGGCGGTGAACCGGCTTCAGGCCGTCGCGAACGTCGGGCAGCGCGCGGCTGACGATCACGCTCATCGCGTAATCGAGGTAGCTGGTCTTCATCTCCTCGACGATGGAGATGTGGGCGATTTCGCTGCGGTCTTCCGCCGGCGGTTGGGTGGCCAAGATCAATCCTATGTGGTTGAGGTGCGAGCGCGGGAAACCGCTCCCTGCGGCCTAGCAGCCGGCGCGTGCGCGCGCGAGAAGAATCATGGTTTCCCAGGCCACGCAGACAATCCCGAGACACCGGTTCAAACGGGGTTCAGGGCACGGAATCAAGGCTGGATGCAACCTAGTCAGATAGTTATGGCAATTGCCATCAAATAAGCGCCGGTTGGCGGAAAACAGGAGATTGGAATGAAATTCACCCGCAACGCTTTGGCGCTGACCCTTTCCGGTGTGCTGCTGGCTGCTGCTCAGCAGGCTGCACCCGCTTTTGCCGCCCAGAAGGACGCAGCGGCAGCTCCAGCCCGATCCTACAAAATCTCCAAGGAAGCGCGGCAACCGCTCGCCGACCTCCAGGCTGCGGTGACCGCAAAAGACACGGCGAACATCCCGGCCAAGATTGCGGCAGCTCAAGCAGTCGTGAAGACAGCCGACGACCGCTATGTCCTTGCCCAGCTGCAAGTTCAGGCGGCACTCGCGTCCAAGGATGATGCTGCCCTCGCGGCCGGGCTCGAGGCGATGATCGCGTCAGGGTCAATTCCCGCCGCGGAACTCCCCAAGTTCCGGCGGAACCTCGCCCAGGCTTATTACCGCACGAAGCAATATGATCGCGCTGCAACGGCTGCCGAGCAGCTGGTCGCCTCCAATCCGAACGACATCGATTCGGTGGTGCTTCTGTCCGAAATCCGCAACAGCCAGGGCCGTCCGGCGGACGCGCTGGCTCTGCTGCAGCAGGGAATCGATCGCCGAAAGGCTTCAGGCCAGGCCGTGCCGGAGGAATGGTACAAGGTCGCGGTGTCGCGCGCATTCAAGGCGAAGCTGCCGGCGGCGATTCCGCTCAGCCGGGACTGGGCCGCGAGCTATCCTTCGCCGACGGCGTGGCGGGATTCGCTGAAGATTTACGAAACTCTGCACGGCAATCAGAGCAACCTCGATCTTTATCGCCTCGCGCGGACGGCGGGCGCGCTGACCAGCGACAATGACTATTATCGCTACGCCAATGCAGCCTTGGCGAAGGGATTGCCGGGAGAAGCCAAGTCTGTCCTGGACGAAGGTTTCGCGGCGAAAAAGATCGACAAGTCGCAGGACGTATTCCGGCAGGTCTACGCCAATGCAACTTCAAAGGCAGCGGCCGACCGGCCGACGCTCGCTTCCGCTGAAAAGTCGGCACTGGCAGCTGCTGCGGCAAAACCTGCGACTGTCACCGGCGATGCATATCTGTCCTACGGCGATGATGCGAAGGCGGCGGCGCTCTACCGGGCCGCGCTGGGCAAGAGCGGCGCCGACTCCAACCTGTTGAACCTGCGGCTTGGGATCGCGCTTGCACGGCAAGGGGATCAGGCCGGCGCGAAGGCCGCGTTCGACAAGGTTAGCGGACCCAATGCGGAGATCGCGAAATATTGGCTCGCCTATCTGAGCAAGCGCGCCTAGCTCGGCCTACTCATCAGCAAGGGCGCCGGCGGTTTCGTCGGCGCCCTTTTTTGCGCCTGTCTCAGATCGGGATGGGTGAGAGACACGGCTATGCAGCCGCCATCGTGCGCTCCTACATGGGAACCGCCAGATAACTTGTTCGGAACGACAGTTAATTTGCGGTTCGATGATCGCCTTGTAACGGTACTTAATCAACCGGCCGACACTGCGTTCGACCGGGCTGTCCGGTGGCGGCAGCTGGTGGAGCTTGTTGCGGGTGCCGGGCCGGGCGCGGCCGATCCCATGGTCGTACGGGCGATTACCGCGATCCGATCCGATCGCCTGCACATCGACGAACCAATGCGGGCCGCGGCCGCCCGGGCAATCGCCGGAATGAAGGCACCGCCGGAGCTGGTCGCCCTGTTCGCGGAGGACGTCGCCTCTGTTTCGGGACCGCTGCTCGCGTCGGCAGAGCTGGAACCCGAACAGTGGCGGGTGGTGATCCAGGGGGCCAGCACGGAGAGCAGGGAATTGCTGGCGACGATCCGGCCTG
>CBFGZJ010000097.1:0-6763 GCA_965653215.1 uncultured Sphingomonas sp.
TATAAAGAAAAAGACTATGTTCTCGCTTAACAATAAAAAAGCCATCGTTACGGGCGCTAGCCGCGGCATCGGCGCGGTCACGGCGTTGCGACTGGTGTCCGAAGGTGCTGCGGTAGTGGTGGCTGCCCCTCCGAACGAAGCCGAAGGGATCGCGGCAGTCGTCAAACAGGCCGTCGACGCCGGGGGTCAGGCAATCGGAGCGACCTTCAACGCTGGCGAGGACGCGTCCTTCGCGGCGTTGATCGAGGAGGCAGACAAGGCCTTCGGCGGATTGGACATCTTCCATGCAAACTTCGCCGACCAGAGCATCATCTTCAATGACACCAATGCCGTTGAAGTGGATGACGCGGTGCTGGACAGAACGCTGGATATCAACCTCAAGGGCATGGCGCGCGCGACACGCCATGCGTTGCCCAAGCTGCTGGCGCGTGGCGGCGGGGCGATGATTTACAGCTCGTCTGCCGCCGCAACCATGGGTGATGTCGAGCGTCCCTGTTACGCAATGGCGAAGGCGGGAATCGGCGCCTTGGTCCGCCATGTCGCTAATCGTTGGGGCGGTGAGGGCATCCGCGCCAATGCGATCCTTCCCGGCTACATCATGACCCCTGCGGTGCTGCAAACCCTGCCCGAAGCAATGGCCGAGGACATGCGGCGCAAGACGCCGGCGCCGCGCCTGGGCAAGTGCGAGGACATCGCGGCCATGGTAGCAATGCTGTCATCGGCGGACGGGGAATGGATCAACGGCCAGATGATTTCCGTGGATGGTGGGCTGACAATGCGTTGAGTCAACCAGAGCTCAAGACGTTGCATTTGAGGAGAGAAACATTGCGGCCGCTGTGCCTTGACCATCTGTCGCTCTATGACGTGACCGCACTCGAACTGATCGAAATTGCCGCAGAAGTGGGCTGCGAGGCCGTAAGCCTGTTCGTCACTCCGACGCCGCTTGGTCCCTATCGGGATCTTACGACCGACAAGGCGGCAAAAGCCGAAGTGCTGGCGGCACTGCATGACACCGGTCTTTCGGTCGGGATTGTCGAACCGTTCATGCTGGAGCAGAATACCGACTGGAACCTGTTGGAACGCTCTGCGGCGCTGGCGGCGGAATTGAACGGCACAGTGAACGCGCTGTGCTTCGATGAGGAGCCAGCACGGCTCCAGGAATCCTTCGGTCGGCTGGCGGAGATTTCGCAGGCTGCCGGTGCCCGAATGGCGATCGAGGGATTCACCCTGTCAACCGTGCGTACGCCCGCGGACGCGCTGGCGATGGCCGACACGGTGGGGCCGGAGATAGGCCTGACGGTGGACACGCTGCACCTCATCCGGACCGGCGGAAGCTGGGCGGACTTTGCCGCCTTGCCGCAAAATCGCATTTTCCATGTCCAGCTCGATGATGGCCCCCGCGAGGCGCCGGCCGACCTGCTCAATGAGGCGACGGTCGCGCGACTTCCTCCGGGCGAAGGCGAGTTCGACATCGCCAGCTTCATTCCCCTTGTACCTTCGCATGCGCGGCTTGCGGTCGAGGCGCCGTTCCGGGCTCCTCCTGGGATGACCCCGCTGGAGCGGGCACGAACCATCGTTGAGGCGACCCGCGGGCTGATGGCGTGATCGAGTGGCCGATCGGATTAATGCGGCGGCCTGGCTAAGCGGGCTGGGCCCGGTGTGAATGGGTGTGTGATGGTCCGGCAGTCGGACGAGTCAGCTGGCCTACGTCCGGCAAGGCAGCAAGGTTGAGAGCGGCCGTGGCGAGCGCTTCCGCCTGCTGCTGCCCTATTACCGGAACAGTCAGCGCCATGAATTTCGCCAGCAGTTGATCCTTACTCAGGAAGTTAGAGGGCTCACCCAGCGGCACGACAACCTTGCGGGTGAATGTCTGGCCCCGCACCGCAATGGTGATCTTCCCGGACATGTTGGTGGGGAACTCAGCCTCAATCTCCGGATCGTGGATGCAATCGACCCTTGGCAGCATCGCGCGGATCATGGGGTCGTTCAGCCGTTCGTAACTGTCCCACTCCATTGCGCCCGAGACCAGCGCGCAGGAAAGAACGAAGGGCGCGCTGAACTGCGCGTCCACGATGTTACGCGGATTGCGCTTATGCTCGATCGGCGCGCCGACCAGCAACAGGCCCGCGTTGGACAAGCCATAGGTGATGCTCTCGACTTCCTGCGGCTGCAATCCCTGCTCCGCCCGAAGCGCCAGCACAGCATCGATGCCCGCATGACCATAGCGGCAGGATGGGTAGGGCTTGATGCCCGTATGCATCAGTTCGTAAACCGACCCCAGATCCTGCACGACCCGCTCGGGCTGGGGCGCCGGCGCATAGCCCTGAAGGAAGCCATGCCGTCCTTCGATCGCTTCGCCCGGCCCCTTGTAGCCATTGCGCGCGAGTGTTGCGGCGGTCAGGCCAGCCATCGCCGCCCAGCCAACCTGAAAGGGCTTGGTCTGAGCGCCATCGGCCAGGAACTGGAGGCTGCCCGCGCTTTGGCTGAGCGCGATGCCTAGAGCGGAGCCAATCCCAGCCGCATCGAGCCCGAAGACTCTTCCGGCAGCAGCAGCCGCGCCGAACACGCCGCAAGTCGCGCTGGGATGAAAGCCGCGCGCATAATGATCGCCGGCGGGAAGCGCGACGGCGATCCGGCAGCATGTCTCATAACCCGCTACGATCGCTGCGAGGATGTCCGCGCCGGAAGCGCCCGTCATCTCTGCTGCGGCGAGCGCTGCCGGAATGACCGGCGCGCCAGGATGCAATGTCCCGGCTGCGTGCGTGTCGTCAAAGTCGAGCGCATGGGCCAGCGCGCCGTTGAGCAGCGCCGCGCCTGCCGGTGCATAGCCGGCGGGGTCGCCAAACACTCTGGCCCTGCCGTTATTCAGGCCAAGGGCGTCCACGGTGGCGAGCAAGGGTGGGGCGACCGCCGCTTCCCTGCGCGCTCGCACGATGCTTCCGATCAGGTCAAGCAGGAGCAGGGGCGTGCGCTCGACCACCTCTGCAGGGAGTGAACGTACTGAAATGTCGTCACAAAAAGTCGCCAGAGTGTCCGTGATGTTCATGACTGCACCGGGTAGACAGGGGCTCAACTAGCCTCATCGGCCATATGCCCGAACATTCCCGCCGTTGGTTGCTCTTTGAAACCAGCTAAATGCGGTACAAGATATGCGTATCGCGCATAGCTGGGGCCGAACATTGTACTTCATTGGTTTGCAATCAGCAGTGATGATGTCGGTGATAGCGTGCGCCGAAGCCCGCCCCCGATGTGATTCTGCCATCGCGAAACCACGACGAGCGCTCGCGCGGCAAGCAGGAGTAAGGATTGGATGAGCAACACTTCTCTATATTACGTCAAACTCATGGTGGGCGATGCGGAGGCCCTGGCTCCCTTTTATCATAACGTGTTCGGAATGAAGGAAATTCGGCGTATCTACGAACCCGAGCACATCCGGCCTCATCTGGAAATTTATCTATCGGCCGGACCGACAGAACAACTGTGTCTGATGCAGTATATCAACAAACCCGCCCCGACTCCCGGTGAAGTCAGGGTCGCCTTCACGGTTGCAAATGTGGACGCCGCTGTGGCTGCGGCACAGGCCGGAGGCGGGAGCATAATTTTACCGGCTCAGACGCTGGAGCAACATAATTTTCGCTGGGCGACCATCGCCGATCCTGAAGGTCATGCCCTCGAGCTGATGCAATTCGGTCTCTAAACTTTAGTTCGCTCGGTAAAAAAATCACGCATGTGAGAAAGACATCATGGCAAAGACGTCCGTCTATTATTTCAAGCTTGTTGTTGCAGACTCGGAGAAGTTGGCGCGCTTCTATGGGGACGTGTTCGGCATGAAGGAGGTTCGGCGGTTCGATGCGCTCGCAACCGAGGACCCTCATCTGGAACTCTTCCTGTCGGCAGATGGAAAAGAAGACGATTTTCAGATCGCGCTGATGCACTATGTGAATAAGCCAGCGCCAACGCCTGGCGAAGCAGCGATCGCCTTGATGGTTCAAGACGTGGATGCGACTGTGGCCGCAGCACTGGCGGCAGGCGGTACCAGCACCCGAGCAGCCGAGACGCTGGAAGAACATAAGTTCCGCTATGCGATGATCACCGACCCCGAAGGCCACAACCTTGAGGTCATGCAATTCGTTGGCTGACTTGGATGCGAGGGAGAAAGGCTGTCGGCGGGGACTCGCCCGCCCAGGCTTCTACCTGATGGGCGGCCAATCTAAGCGCCGCCTGTAAATATTGGAGCTGCTCGATGAGCAATTTAAAAGAAGAAACGCTTCAAATATCCCCTGAAGCGCTCAAAGAAAAATATCGTATCGAGCGCGACAAGCGTCTGCGGGCCGATGGTCCGAACCAATATATCGATCTGAGCGGGGTTTTTAAGGACCACGACAGGGATCCCTATGTGGAGCCCGGTTTTATGCGGCCCGCGATCATCGAGGAGATGGAGGTTGCGATCATCGGCGGCGGCTTCGGCGGAATGCTGACTGCAGCACGTTTGCGGCAGCAGGGCATCGAAGATTTCCGCATCGTCGAACGAGGGGGCGATTTTGGCGGCACCTGGTACTGGAACCGCTATCCCGGCGCCGCGTGCGACATCGAGAGCTATATCTACCTGCCGCTACTCGAGGAAACGGGCTACATCCCGACCGAGAAATATGCTCAGGCGCCGGAGATCTTCGCATATTGCCAGCTGCTCGGCCGCCATTTCGATCTTTACCGCCGCGCATTGTTCCAGACGCAGGTGTCGGAGGTTCGCTGGGATGAGGCGCGCGGGCGTTGGCTGGTCCGCACTAACCATGACGACGTGCTGGCGGCGCGCTTCCTCGTCATCGCTGGCGGGATCATGCACAAGGCCAAGCTGCCCGGCATTCCGGGGATCGAGACATTCAAGGGACACAGCTTCCACACCAGCCGGTGGGACTATGGCTATACCGGCGGCGGTCCGACCGAACCGATGGACCGGCTGGCCGACAAGCGCGTAGGCATCATCGGCACGGGCGCGACCGCGGTACAGGCAGTGCCCAATCTCGCCAGAGACGCAGAGCATCTTTACGTCTTTCAGCGCACGCCTTCGGGGGTAGGTGTAAGGGCCAACCGCCCGACCGATCCTGAATGGGCTAAATCGCTTCAGCCTGGATGGCAGCAGCGCCGGATCGTGAATTTCGAGGCGCTCGTTACCGGTAGGCCGGTGGATGAAGATTTGGTCCAAGACGGGTGGACGCAGATTTCAGGAGGCGTGAACTTCGAAGGCGCATCTGAGGACGATAACCAGGCCGAAATGGCGGACTTCGCCAGGATGGAGATGATCCGGGCGCGCATCGATCAAATCGTTCGCGATCCCGCCACGGCAGAGGCGCTCAAGCCCTGGTACAACACCATGTGTAAGCGTCCGTGTTTTCACGACGAATATCTCGACAGTTTCAACCGCCCGAACGTCACGCTGGTCGATACCGACGGCAAGGGGGTGGAGCGGATCACTGAGAATAGCGTGGTCGTCAATGGTGTCGACTATCCGGTCGATTGCCTGATCTATGCCTCTGGGTTCGAGGTGTCTACCGGCTACGCCCGCAAGCTCGGCTTTGAACTTTATGGCCGGGGTGGACAATCCCTGACCGATGCCTGGAGCGAGGGCGCTGCGACCCTGCACGGCATGTATGCGAGAGGCTTCCCGAACCTGCTAATGAGCAGCCTGATCCAGGGCGGAACGGGCGTCAATGTCGTCCCGATCCTCGACAATGTCGCGATCCAGACCGCCTATACGATCAAGCGCATGATCGACCTGGACGCACGGGCCTTCGAACCGACCGAGGAAGCCCAGCAGCAATGGCTCGATGTGCTCTTCTCTCACATGTCCGGAAGCGCCAAGTTCGCGACCGAGTGCACGCCCGGCTTTTACAACAATGAAGGCTCGTTCGGAGATCCCCGCATGGCGCGTAGCGCCCCGTTCGCAGGCGGCGCGCTTGCCTACTTCGATGTGCTTTCGGAGTGGCGCGAGAAGGACGGGCTCGAAGGCCTCGACATCTCGAAGAACTGAGCAGGCTAAGAAGCGGCGCACGGCTGATGTCGGCCTGGGGCTTTGCCCGAAGCTAGCCCGGCAAAGCTTCATGGAATTGGGGTTGAGATGAGCACGGCTGGACAGGAAGAAACTTTTTCAGACATCCGCGAAGGGATTCGCCGACTCTGCTCCCGCTTTCCTGGCCCCTATTGGCAGGAACTGGATGCTGAACGGCGCTACCCGACCGAATTCGTGACAGCCCTGGTTCCGGAAGAATATGGCGGCTCCGGGCTTGGCCTGGCTGCTGCGACGGCCGTGCTTGAGGAAGTGCATCGCTCGGGCTGTAACGGCGGCGCCGCGCATGCGCAGATGTACACGATGGGCACCGTCCTCCGCCACGGGTCGGCGGAGCAGAAGGCGCGCTACCTGCCCAAGATCGCATCGGGCGAGCTGCGGCTTCAGGCGTTCGGCGTGACGGAGCCGACCAGCGGCACCGACACGACCCGCATCAGCACCTTCGCGCGGCGCGACGGCGACGGTTATGTCGTCAACGGGCAGAAGATCTGGATCAGCCGGGCTGAACATAGCGACCTGATGGTCCTTCTTGTGCGCACCACGCCGCGGGAGGAATGTGCCAAGCCCACGGACGGCATTAGCGTCCTGCTGGTCGATATGCGCGATGCAGTGGGTAATGGCCTAACCATCCGGCCAATCCGCACCATGCTGAACCACGCGACGACAGAGCTGTTCTTTGACGACCTGCGGGTCCCAACC
>CBFGZJ010000098.1:0-6635 GCA_965653215.1 uncultured Sphingomonas sp.
TTAAGATCGCCGACTCCATCGCCGTTGCTGTCCTGGAAAGAGCGGGGGTAAATTTGGTAGATGGCGCCGCGCTGCCACCATGGCGCGGTTTCCTGGCCAATCGTCATTGCACCATGAACTCGCCGCTTGCGATCATCCGCACCCCTTCGCCGTTTGGCCGCTTAACGAAGCGCGCGCAGGAAATTTCCCCGCCAAGATCAGGGTTGATCCCTGTGGTCCGGGAGGCGAGAATACCGGCGAGGAAGGCGGACAGACTATTGGACGGATGGTGGAGCCGAGGGGGATCGAACCCCTGACCTTCGCAATGCCATTGCGACGCTCTCCCAGCTGAGCTACGGCCCCGTCCGGCTGCGCCTTTAGGCGAAGTTTCCGGCACTGGAAACCGGAAAATCAATCGCAGGCGTGATGCGGCCAACCCCTCGAGAGCTTGGCCGCAAAAACCTCAAACTTCTTCGTCACCCTCGGTTTCGACGCCCAGGTCGTCGTCGCCGGTGCCGATGTCGACCTCGTCGTCGGGGCTCGGCTCCTGATCGTCAATCGCCAGATCCTCGGCTCCGAGATCCTGATCGGCGTCGGCCTCCTTGCCCGCTGGGGCGGCCGATTCGAACGGCATTGGCTGCTTCGATTTCAGGACCGGCTCGGGAACGAACTCCATCCCGCAGCTGATGCAGGTCACTGGCTCGTCGTTGCCAAGATCGTAAAAGCGGGTGCTGCACTTGGGACAGGTGCGCTTGTGACCCCACTCGGGCTTCACCATGAGCCTTGTTACTCCAATCCATAACGGGAATTTCGTTCCGCCCAATTCGGCAGGATCGAATGCGGCGCGCGCCTTGCCATAGGGGAGGCCCGGTGTCAAAGAGTTGCCTCTCGTGAACCGGCCCACTCCTCTACCGCCCTCCCGGGCGATCGCCGTCGATGGTCCTGCGGCAAGCGGGAAGGGAACCATCGCCCGTGCTGTCGCCGCTCATTTCGATCTGCCGCACATGGATACGGGCATGCTCTACCGAGCTGTCGCGCTCAGCGTCGTGCGTTGGGGCGGCGATCCCGGTAACCTGTTCGGCGTCCTTCGCGCGTGCGACGACATGTCGATCAGCCCTGACGATCCGGAGCTCAGGAGCGAAATGGTTGGCGAAGTCGCATCCCGGATTTCAGCCTATCCGGAGCTTCGTGCGCGCCTGCTCGATCGGCAGCGAAGCTTCGCGCGTCAAGCCGGCGGTGCGGTTCTGGACGGGCGGGACATCGGCACTGTGATCGCTCCCGACGCGGGGGCGAAGCTCTTCGTCACTGCAAGCCCGGAGGTTCGGGCCAGGCGCCGTCTCGCCGAGCTGCTGGAACGCGGGGTTGCCACCCATTACGACGATGTTCTGGTCGATATTCGTGCCCGCGATCAGCGTGACATGCACCGCCAGGCTGCTCCACTGGCGATGGCGCCAGACGCCGACTTGCTGGATACGAGCGAACTCAGTATAGACGCCGCCGTCCGACGAGCGGTGGAGCTCGTGGAAGCTCGTCTCAAGGCGCGCGCGTAGGGAATCGGCGGCAGGCCGCGGCTTCCCGTCGCGCCTTTTTTGCTTGCGATCAGCTTCTTCGAATGTGCCGCATCGCAGGATGCCCTTCCAGCACGGGGTTGGAAGGGCGGCATGGTTTCTCCAGGTCCGCCTGACGGTAAGCCGACCATGTTGGTCCGGCTGGCGGCATGAAGCGACACGTTCGAAAGACAAAGATCCATATGGCCACTACGGCATTTCCGTCCCGCGACGACTTCGCGGCATTGCTTAATCAGTCGCTCGGCGGCGAAAACGAGGCCTTCGAGGGTCGTGTCGTCAAGGGCCGGGTTACCGGAATCGAAAACGACCTGGCGGTCATCGATGTCGGACTGAAGTCGGAAGGACGGGTGCCGCTGCGCGAGTTCGCAGCACCGGGTCAGAAAGCCGAAATCGCGATTGGCGACGAAGTCGAGGTCTATGTCGACCGTGTCGAGAATGCCAACGGCGAAGCGATGCTCAGCCGCGACCGCGCCCGCCGCGAAGCCGCCTGGGACAAGCTTGAGAAGGAATTCGAAGCCGGCAACCGCGTTGACGGCGTAATCTTTGGCCGGGTCAAGGGCGGTTTCACCGTCGATCTCGGCGGGGCGGTCGCCTTCCTTCCGGGAAGCCAGGTCGATATCCGGCCGGTCCGCGATGTCACTCCGCTGATGGATCTCAGCCAGCCGTTCCAGATCCTCAAGATGGATCGTCGCCGCGGCAACATCGTCGTGTCTCGCCGCGCGATCCTGGAGGAAACCCGCGCCGAGCAGCGTTCAGGCCTGATCCAGTCGCTGCATGAAGGCCAGATCATCGACGGCGTGGTTAAGAATATCACCGATTATGGCGCCTTCGTTGATCTCGGTGGGATCGACGGGCTGCTGCACGTCACGGACATCAGCTACAAGCGCGTGTCGCACCCGGGCGAGATCCTGAACATCGGCGACACCGTGAAGGTGCAGATCATCCGCATCAACCGCGACACCCAGCGCATCAGCCTGGGCATGAAGCAGCTGGAAAGTGACCCGTGGGAAGGCGCCGGCGCCAAGTATCCGATCGAGGGCGTGTTCCGCGGCCGCGTGACCAACATCACCGAATATGGCGCATTCGTCGAACTGGAGCCCGGGATCGAAGGTCTGGTCCACGTCTCGGAGATGAGCTGGACCAAGAAGAATGTTCACCCGGGCAAGATCGTCAGCACCAGCCAGGAAGTGGACGTCAAGATCCTCGAGGTCGACGAGGAGAAGCGGCGGATCAGCCTTGGTCTGAAGCAGGCTCAGGCCAACCCCTGGTCCGATTTCGCCGAAAAGCATCCGGTCGGATCGACGGTCGAGGGCGAGGTGAAGAACGCGACCGAGTTCGGGCTGTTCGTCGGCCTCGAAGGCGACGTCGACGGCATGGTGCACATGTCGGACATCGCCTGGGGAGTCTCGGGCGAAGAAGCGCTGGCTCTCCACCGCAAGGGCGAGACCATCCAGGCGCAGGTCCTCGATGTCGACGTCGAGAAGGAGCGCATCAGCCTTGGCATCAAGCAGCTTGAGCGAGGCGGCGTGGCAACTGGCGGTGCGTCGGGCAGCGTCGGCAAGGGCGAAACGGTCACCGTTACGGTCCTTGAGGTTCGTGACGGCGGGCTCGAAGTCCAGGTTGGCGATGATGGAGCAACCGGCTTCATCAAGCGCACGGACCTTGGCCGCGATCGCGACGAGCAGCGTCCGGAGCGGTTCCAGGTCGGACAGAAATTCGATGCTCTGGTGATCGGCTTCGATCGGTCCAAGAAGCCGAATTTCTCGATCAAGGCGCTTCAGATTGCAGAGGAAAAGCAGGCTGTGGCGCAATATGGGTCGTCCGACAGCGGGGCCAGCCTCGGCGACATTTTGGGCGAAGCGCTCAAGCAGAAGGAAAGCACCAAGAGCTGATCGACTGGGGCGCCGCGGCAACACCGCGGCGCCCTTTCCGACTCGGGCATCTTGCGTACGGTGCCGGTTTTTGACAGCAATGCGCTCGTGCCGGGGCGTGGGGCTGGTTGCCGGCCGGTTTTCTGCGGGGGAAATTGATGATCCGTTCCGAACTGGTCCAGAAGATCTGCGGAGACCATCCGGATTTGAAGCAGCATGAGGTGGAGGCCGTTGTCACCGCCTTGTTCGATTCAATCACTGAGCAGCTTGCCATCGGTGGACGGGTCGAGTTGCGTGGTTTTGGAGCCTTTTCCACGCGTCAGCGTGATGCACGCGTCGGCCGTAATCCACGAACCGGCGCGGCAGTGGATGTCGACGCCAAGCGTGTCCCCTATTTCAAGCCCGGTAAGGAAATGCGAGACCGCCTGAAGGTCTAGGCGGCGGCAGTTTTCGGTTCAGGCCGATCGGACGCCCTCATGGATCCTACGGCTGGCACTGCCATGCGCAGGCGATACCACGCCAACAGCAGCACCATGGGGACCAGCCATACGATTCGGCTCTGATAGCGATCGTGAACGTCCGATAGTGCTCCGGCCATGGCCGCGTTGGCGAGCACCGAGGTTCCGACCGCGACAAGAAGGGAGACGCTGATGCGATCCCGCCGCCGCCAGCAGATCAGGATGGCAAACGGGCATAGGAGCATGGCCACCGCCGCTAGCGGCGTGGTGATCGCGCGGATCAGTCGCTTGGGGTTTTGATCCAGCACCTGCCGTGAAGCATGCAGCTGGGCGACGGTTTCCGGCCGGTCTCGATTCAGCGTGAATGCGATCCCGCCGTGGATGTCCTGACAGCCCACCGGACACTCGTCATCCAATGCCTGGAACGCAACCAGCTGACTTGCCATCCCGCCAGCGGCTGAGCTCAGGAAGCGCAGCGGCTGCGCGGCAATCGCTCCGCGGTTGGCGACTGCCATTTGATCGATCCAGCGCCACCGCTCCTCCGGCTCTGCATGCCAGATCATCGTCGTGATCGGCGTATTCGCTCCGCCCCACAGGAGTTGCTGGCTGTCGCGCGGCAACTTGGGTGCGATGGCGCAGAGTTCTGCCGGAGCGTCGCGTCCGCAATGGCTCGCGAGCCACGGCGCAATCAGCCCGTCCTCGTTAAGCCGGGCGAACAGGAACAGCGGCCCTGCCGGTGAAACAGAGGCACGATTGAGCACGGTCTTGTTGGCGCTGGCGAGAAAGAGCGCTGCGAGGCAGGACGCCAACAACGCTGTTGCCGCCCGTTTTGCACATCGACGGAGGCCAGTCCCAAGACATGCGTCAGCAGCGATGGTCACGGCCGCTGTAATGGGAAGCAGGACCAGATGGGTATAGTGCGTCATCGCTAGCGCGGTTGCGACTAGCCAGAGCGTGGGAGTCCCAGGATCTGAGGAGTCGCGAGAAGCCGCTAGCCAACTCACCAGCACCAAGGGACCGGTGAATGCATCGGGCATGAACTGGCCCGCATGCCATGGCAGCGAGGTCGCGACGGCGGTAAACAGGATTGCCGCCGTGCCGACCGGACGCGAAGCTTCCGGAATGACATTGTTCACGGCGATGAACAGGATTCCGGCAATGATTACGGCTTGCGCAGTCAATGCGAGCCATAGCCCGGCCGCATTTGGCAACGTGGACACGAAGGGCTTCAGGAACCATCCGTAGGCACTGGACCGATCGATTGCATATTCGGGAGCAAAGGCGATCCCGAGGTAAGTGCCGCTGTCGGGGAAAATCAGTGGGAAGCGGTTGAAGATCGCCGCCCACATCAGCAGGAGAACACAGCCAGCGAACAACGCCAGCCTTACTGCCAATGTCTCAACCGACGCAGATCGAACCATCAGTAGGGCTTGGCTGATCATGGTGAACTTCGGGTTAAAAGATTGCGGCGCTTGACCGATATGGCAGGCTGCTGCTTCAGTCGAGGCGTGCGGACGTGGCGAAACGGGTAGACGCAGCGGACTTAAAATCCGCTTCCCAATCGGGAGTGCGGGTTCGAGTCCCGCCGTCCGCACCATTCACCGAATTTCTGAGCAGCACGGTCACCTCAGCGTCCCGATGCTGGTGACCCCTACGGGAATCGAACCCGTGTTTCAGCCGTGAAAGGGCCGCGTCCTAACCGCTAGACGAAGGGGCCGTGTGGCAAGCCGGGCTCGCTTAGGCAAGGTGATCCCACCGGTCAAGCGACCGCGGCATCGTCAAGGTGCATCTCCGCCGCATTGCCGCCATTCCACTCATCGCGCTTGATGCTGCCGGCGAGCCACCAGCGCTGAGCGGCTCCCGCTGCCAGATGTTTGGCTTCAACAGTCTGGCAGGACCGGCAGCAAGCCGGGGAGAGGGCCAGCCAGCGCCATAGGGTCCACCCGCATCCAGTTCGTCGCAAAGCGCCCCGGCGACTCCGCCGGGCGCGACCAGAGCGTCAATCAGCATGGCTCGGTCGGAGCGTGCTGACTCGATATTCGCGCCCAGCCGGTCGCAGAGATATCCGCGAAGTGCCTCGAGCTTGCCCGGCGCGATGGTCAGGCCCGCGGCCATGGCATGACCGCCACCAGCGAGCAGCAGGCCGCTGTCCTTTGCGGCCAACACTGCCGACTCCGCTGATCGACCGGCCCGAGCCCTTGCCGCTGCCGTCCTCATCCTCGGCGATGACGATCGCGGGACGACCGAAGCGTTCCTTCAATCGGCTCGCGACGATCCCGATGACGCCCGGATGCCAGCCGCGGCCCGAGACGATCAGCACCGGCGACCCATCCGCCTTTGCCTGCGTTTCAGCCTGCTCCGTCACCAGCATTTCGATCGCGCGCCGTTCCTCGTTCAGCCGGTCGAGCTCGGCGGCGATGGAGCGCGCCTCCTCCGGGTCGGTCGCGGTCAAGAGCCGTACGCCAAGATTGCCGACGCGCCCGCCGGCGTTGATCCGTGGCCCAAGCGCGAAACCGAGGTCGCGGCAGGTCGGCGCCTTGGTCAGCCGTGCGGCTTCGATCAGCGCTGACATGCCCAGGTTTGCGCCGCGTGCAATAATCTTCAGGCCCTGGGTGACGAAGGCGCGATTGAGGGTCTTAAGCCGCGCCACATCGGCGACCGTGCCGAGTGCCACCAGGTCGAGCAAGTCGAGCAGCTGCGGTTCCGTGGCCTGATTGAAGTGTCCAATCCGGCGCAACGCGCGCACAAGCGCAACTCCG
>CBFGZJ010000099.1:0-6613 GCA_965653215.1 uncultured Sphingomonas sp.
CGCCAAAACCCCGGCCGAGAAGCGGTGGGAGAATGAGGGCGGAGCGATTGATCCGGCAGACGAGGACAAATGCGCCTCGCCGACGCTGCGGGAAGCGGCGCTGGACGCGATCAGCCGCACGCGCTGGGTGCCCGAAAAGGGTGAAAACCGCATCAGATCGATGGTTGAAAACCGACCGGATTGGGTGCTCAGCCGCCAGCGCGCCTGGGGCGTGCCAATCACACTGTTCGTTGATCGCAAGACCGGACAGTATCTTGTCGATCCGGCGGTCAACGACCGCATCATCGAGGCAGTCCGCGAAGGCGGCGTCGATGCCTGGTGCGATGCTCGTGCGCAGGAATTTCTCGGGGCGGATTACCGGGCGGAGGACTTCGAGCGCGTCACCGACATTCTCGACGTCTGGTTTGACTCAGGGACGACCCACGCCTTCGTGCTCGGAAGCGGCCGCTGGCCCGACCTGACTCGGCCTGAAGGGCACAAGGGCCCGCCGGCTGACCTCTATCTGGAGGGCTCCGACCAGCATCGCGGCTGGTTCCAGTCGTCACTGCTGGAAAGCTGCGGCACCCGCGGGCAGGCCCCCTACGCCGCAGTCCTGACCCACGGCTTCACCATGGATGCCAAGGGCATGAAAATGTCCAAGAGCCTCGGCAACACGGTCAGCCCGACCGATCTGATGCGGGATTATGGCGCCGACATTCTGCGGCTGTGGGCGCTGTCGGTCGACTTCACCGAGGATCATCGCATCGGCAAGGAAATCCTCGCCGGGGTGGCCGACCAGTATCGCAAACTGCGCAACACGCTGCGTTACCTGCTGGGGGCGCTTGACGGGTTCAGCGAGGAAGAGCGGATCACTGACGTCGCGGACATGCCGGAGCTGGAGCGCTACATCCTCCACCTCACCGCGGAGCTCGACGCGAAGCTGCGGCAGGCGGTCAATGCCTTCGACTTCAACAGCTACACACGGCTGATCGCGGAGTTCGCCAACAACGATCTGTCGGCCTTCTTCTTCGATATCCGCAAGGACTGCCTCTATTGCGATGCGCCGGGCAATACAAAGCGGCGCGCCTACCGCACAGTGCTCGACACGCTGTTCCATTCGCTGGTGCGGTGGCTCGCGCCGGTGCTGGTGTTCACGAGCGAGGAAGTGTGGGGCACGCGCTATCCGGACGGTGGGAGCGTGCATCTGCTGGAGTGGCCAGAGATGCCCGTCATCCCCGTCGATAAGAGCTTTAACATCAAGTGGACTGAACTTCGGGAGCTCAGGCAGCGAGTTACTGAAGCAATCGAGCCTTTACGGCGCGACAAGACGCTCGGCTCCAGCCTGGAAGCGGAAGTAACTCTTTCAGACCTTGGGGCAATCCTCGGAGACTATCGCGACCCGAGGCTGCTGTCAGAGACATTCATCACTGGGACCGTTCATTTGGCGCAGAGCAGTGGCGGCATCAGTGTCGCGAGGACGTCCGTTCACAAATGCGGTCGCTGCTGGCGGCACCTGCCCGAGGTCGAGGGAGACGGCGCGCTGTGCGATCGCTGCGAAACGGTGGTCGCATGACCAGCCGCGCGATTGCGTTCGCCGTGGCGGCGTTGATCTTCGTCGCCGACCAGCTCACCAAATGGCTGATGATCGGCCCGCTGCAGCTGCAAACGGTGCGCCAGATCGAGCTTCTGCCGATCTTCAACCTGACCTGGACCGAGAACCGCGGCATTTCGCTCGGCCTGCTCACCGCCGATAGCGAACTCGCCCGCTGGCTGCTGGTGGCGATGACCGGCGCGATCGCGATCGGGGTCGCCGTGTGGATGTGGCGCGAGACCCGGCGCGGAGACATGGCCGCGCTGGGAATGGTGCTGGGGGGAGCGCTCGGCAACATCCTCGACCGGGTGCGGTTCGGCTATGTGGTGGATTTCGCCGATCTGCATTTCGGCGGCTTCCGTCCTTTTTTGGTCTTCAATGTCGCCGATGCAGCGATTAGCATCGGCGTTGTGATCCTGCTATTGCGGGCGTTCCTGCTTCCGGCGGAACGGCCCACGGAGAATGTCGACAATGCGTAAATTGGTCCCCGTCCTCTTGATCATGTCGGCTGCACTGGGCGGCTGCTCCGCATTCGGCGGCAAGTCCAAGTCGCTCGACGAATTTGCCGTTGCCCGGAACGCGCCGCTGATCATTCCGCCCGATTATTCGTTGGCGCCACCGGCTCCAGGTACTGTCTCGAGCAGCGCGGCGGACTCGCAGGGTCAGGCAGTCGAAGCGCTGTTCGGCGGGCCCGCTCCGCGCAGCGCCGGCGAAAGCTCGCTGCTGGAAAGCGCAGGGCGATCCGGGGCAGCGATCGGCGCGCGGTCAACCGCCGGCGATCCGGACACGCAGGTCGTCGACAAGGGCAGCGTCACCGAGACGATCATTGCGGCACCCGAAGGCGGCGGAGACGTCGCCACTGCTCAGACACCAAGGTAGGGTATTGAATGTCGAGCGATAACGCTTCCGCCCGGCTCGTCGAAATTGAAGCTCTGCTCGAACGCGGCCGCCGCCGCTTCGAAGAGGGGTCGCGCCTGATCGAGGAAGCTCATCAGGCTCTGTCCGACCTTCAGCAGAAGATCCTCGGAACGCCCTTCAGCCCGTCGGCGGAAGAGAGCGAAGAGGTCACATCTCACCTACTGCAGTCCCTCCGCGCGTCCGGCAGCGAGATGCCGCCAACGCTGTGCGGCGGCCGGCTCGCCGTTGATCAGATTCAGCGTCTCATCCGCATCGACGGCCACCCGATCGCGATCACCGAAATGGAGTATCGCGTGCTGGAATTGCTTGCCTTCGCCCGTAACAACGTCGTCACGCGCAACATGCTGCTCAAGCATCTCTATCGCCGTGCTGACGACCAGCCGCAGCCCAAGATCATCGACGTGTTCATCTCGAAGCTGCGCAAGAAGCTGCGCAATGCCAGCAGCGGCGCGGAATTCATCGAGACGATCCCCCAGCGCGGCTGGATCCTGCGGGACCTCGAACCCTCCAACGCTGCCGCCTGATTCACCATTTGTTAGCCGGCATGCTCCACCACTGGAGCATGACCGACAGTATCGGCAAACTGCTGGAACTAGGCGCGCTCAATGCGCACCCGTGCCCGCCACGGCTCATGGCAATCGGTGCGCGGCTGACCCGGGTTCGCGACTTCGCCGGTGGAGCGGAGGATTGCGCTTCAATCGCCCGGTCGGCACCAGCCAAGCCTCTGTTCTTCTAGCTGCTCGCGGTTGGTTGGCCGATTGGCGTTCCCGCTGCTAGGGAGCGCGCATGGATCCGTTGCATCTCGGCAAGTCCAGTCCGCTACCGGCGTCGCCCGACGAAGCGCGGCTCGACTATGTCCCGAACCCCCGGACCGGCACATTGTACCTCGTCCGCTTCGCCGCTCCGGAGTTCACGTCGCTATGTCCGGTCACTGGGCAGCCCGACTTCGCCCATCTGGTCATCGATTATGCGCCGGATGAGACGATCGTCGAATCCAAGTCGCTGAAGCTGTTTCTTGGCTCGTTCCGCAATCATTGCGGTTTTCACGAGGATGTCACGGTCGGCATCGGCCAGCGGCTGACCGAGGAGATGAGCCCGCGCTGGCTCCGGATCGGCGGCTACTGGTACCCGCGCGGCGGCATCCCGATTGACGTGTTCTGGCAATCCGCGCCGCCGCCAGCAGACCTGTGGCTCCCCGATCAGGGTGTTCCCGCCTATCGAGGCCGCTGACCCTCGCGCGAGAAGCGGATTACCGTGTCCCAGCGGCGGAGCATGAGGGCATCCCCGTCGATTGCTAGCGGTTCGTCGATGAATCTGACTTTGCCGAGATCGCGTGGCTCGAACCGGAACAGCAACCGATGTCCGCTCGCAGCGGTGAGTTTCACGGGTTCGGTTGAACCTTCGTAGATCGGGACCAGCGGCTTTACCGCCAGTGGGCGGCGTCCATTCAGCGCTACCTCCCCATCTTCGCTGGTGACCAGCTGCTCCGTCGTCCCATCGGCAAAGGTGACCTCAACTCGAAGCGGCGCTCCCCAGCCGGCCAAGCCCGGCTCGTCGATGGTGATGATCAAGTGGCCGTCTGGCGCGGGTTCATCGCGAACGATCACGAAGCGCGGCAGATCAGGCAGCGGTTCACTGGTCAGCCGGACACGATCACCGTCTTGGCGCCACTTGCCTTCGGCTGTCTCCGACACGGCTCCATAATCGAGCGAGTAGCGGAACTGTCCGTTCGCGCTAAGCTCCAGCGCAGCCCCGACCTCGATCTGATGACTAAGATAAAGGCCCGGGGAGATGGCCTGCGCCGCGAGCAGGAGGGCGACCGCGATCCCCGCGCTCACCGCCGCAAGAGACCTCCGAGGATGCCCCGCAGCAATTGGTTGCCGATCTTCCGGCCGATTGAACTCGCGATCGAACGGCCCGCCGACTGCATCATCTTGTCGGACATGGTCGGCTTGGCGGCTTCCCGGGCGCGCCGCGCCTCCTCCCGGTCTTCCTCCCGCCGCTGGCGATCCTCCTCGCGTTGCTGCTGAAGCTGGATGCGCGCCTGTTCCTTCGCTGCGGCAGCATCTGCCTTTGCCTGCGCCGCGGCGGCTTTTTCTGCCTCGGTTCGCGCCTTCGCTTCCGCGGCTGCCGCGCCAGCCTCCTTCGCCTTCGCAGCAAGGATTTCTTCAGCCGATTCCCGATCGGCAACCGCGTCATATTTGGTGCCAATCGCATCGCTCTGGATCAGGACCGCGCGCTCCTCCGGCGTTATTGGGCCAACTCGGCTCGCGGGAGCCTTGATCAATGTGCGCTCCACCGGTGCCGGCGACCCGTCCTGCTGAAGCAGCGACACCAGGGCCTCGCCAATCTTCAGCTCGGTGATCGCCGCGCTGACATCGATCGACGGATTGGATCGAAAGGTTTCCGCTGCCGATTTCACCGCTTGGCTGTCGCGCGGCGTGAAGGCGTTGAGCTTGTGCTGGATACGATTGTTCAGCTGAGCGGCCACCTTGTCCGGAATATCGATCGGATTCTGCGTGATGAAGTAAACGCCGACACCCTTTGACCGGATCAGCCGCACGACCTGCTCGACCTTCTCAAGCAGCGCGGGAGGAGCATCATCGAACAGCAGGTGGGCTTCATCGAAGAAGAAACACAGCTTTGGCTTGTCGGGATCACCGACCTCGGGAAGCTGCTCAAACAACTCGCTCAGCAGCCAGAGAAGAAAGGTTGCATAGAGCCGCGGACTGGCCATCAGCCGGTCCGCCGCGAGGATATTGACCACTCCGCGACCGCTCTCGTCGATGGTGATGAAATCGGCGAGGTCGAGCGAAGGCTCACCGAAAAAATGATCGCCGCCCTGGCTGCGCAGCTGGAGCAGAGAGCGTTGAATCGCGCCGATCGAGGGCTTCGACACATTGCCGTACTGGAGGGTAAGTTCGTCGGCGCGCTCGCCGCAGCTAACCAGCATCGACTGCAGATCATCCAGATCAAGCAGCAGCAGCCCGTCCTTGTCGGCAACGTGGAAGGCAATTGTCAGCACGCCTTCCTGCACCTCGTTGAGTTGCAGCAGCCGGGCAAGCAGCACCGGGCCCATTTCGCTGACGGTGGTTCGGATCGGGTGGCCCTGCTGCCCGAACAGGTCCCACAGCTGCACCGGGCACTCCCGGTAAGACCACTCCGCCTGCCCAATCTCCTTGGCTCGCGCGGCAAAAATCTCGTGCGTCTTGCTCATCGCAGAGCCAGCCATCGCCAAGCCGGAAAGATCGCCTTTGACGTCGGCAACGAACGTCGGAACGCCAGCGGCGCTCAGGCCCTCAACGAGACCTTGCAGGCTGACGGTCTTCCCGGTTCCCGTCGCTCCTGCGATCAGCCCATGACGGTTGGCGCGCCGCAGGTCCAGGTAGCGGGGATTTGCGCCTCCCGCTGCAGCGCCGATGAATATACCGCTCGCTGAGTGCGTCATGAGCCCCCTGCCGTTCTAGGGTCGTCCGATTTCGACTCCGATGAATGCCTCTGGGCCAGTGCCGCGCTTGACGAGCAAGAGGATGCTGGTCCGACCTGAGCGGCGGGCAGCCTCGACCGCAGCGCTGATCTGCGCCGGGGTGGTCACCGGCTGACGGTTTGCGGACATGATCAGGTCACCTCGCCGCAAGCCCTTTTCCGCGGCATCGCTCTCCGGGCTGACTCCGGTGATCAGCACGCCACGAACTGTCGGCGGAAGCCCGGCGGCTCGCGCCAGCGCGGGGGTCAGCGGCTGCAAGGCAAGTCCAAGGGACTGCTGTGCCGGTGCCGGCCCGACCTGCTCGTCGGGAATCGCTTCCTGATCGCTCTCAAGCTGCTTTGCGAGCGCTTCCTCGGTTGGTCGCTGCCCAACGCTGACCTGAACCGTCTGCCTGCGTCCATCGCGGATGATTTCCAGCGGCACCCGCGACCCCACGGGCGTATTGGCGATCAGGAAGGAGACGGTCTCATCGGGCGTTACATCGCGACCGTTCACCCGGACGATCACATCGCCCTGCTGAAGCCCGGCGCGAGCGGCGGGCTCACCTGGCTGGACCGAACGGACGAGTTCGCCGCGATCCTTGGGAACACCGAGAGCGGCGGCGATATTCTCGTCGATCGGCTGCAGGCCCACACCGA
>CBFGZJ010000100.1:0-6611 GCA_965653215.1 uncultured Sphingomonas sp.
TCCCTCCGGGGCCACCAAGAACAAGACCGGAGTTACCAACGAGAGAGGTTCGAACATGGCCCTGGATGCGTCTCCGGACGATGGCGACCTGATTGAAGGCGATGGCAAACTGCCGGTCCCGGCGGATGTGGCGGAGGCTGTCCGGACAATGCTGCGCTGGGCAGGCGAGGACCCCGATCGCGAGGGACTGCTCGATACCCCTGCTCGGGTCGCTCGCGCCTGGAAGGAATATACGCGCGGCTATGATGAGGATCCGTCAGTTCATCTGACCCGGGTATTCGAAGAGGTTGGCGGTTATGACGAGATTGTCCTGCTGAAGGACATCCCGTTCCAGTCGCATTGTGAGCATCACCTGGCGCCGATCATCGGCAAGGCTGCGATTGCCTATTTGCCCCACAAGCGGAGGCAACCCACGCCTGCATGACCGCACGTGGGGTGAACACTCCGGGAGTGATGATGAGCACCAGCCGGATGATGGGCGTGTTCCGTGAGGACGAGCGCAGCCGCCGCGAAGTGCTCGCCCTCATGGGCTATTGAGGGCAGAGTCGGCTTAAACTCTACTGCGTCCCGGCACGTTCCTAAGTTGCCACGGGGGAGACGAGCAGCTCGCGCACCCCATCAGCGGCATAGGCCCACGGCTCGTCGAAGCCGACCGAGACCGAGCTGTAGCCGAGCAGCTGCCGAAGAGTGACGGACGAATCCTTCAACACGGAAGGATCGGTCGTCATCGGGAAGTTGATCATCGGCTTCCACCAGGGCGGGCAGTAGCCAATGATGAGCCCGGCGCGTTCGAGATGGTCGGAGACATTGGCGCCGGTACCGTGAAGCAGCATGTCGGTGTAGATCAGGACGGACCCGGCGGGCGCCTCGGCGGGCACGGACTCATAGTAGACCGACCAATCCTGTGGTTCGGTGTCGCGGTGGCTTCCCGGGACCACGCGGGTTGCGCCATTTTCGTTCACGAAATCGTCGAGGCACCAAATGAAACGGGTCTGAGCCGGTCCGGCTGACAGTGGCACGGCACCCGCCCGGTCGCGGTGAATTCCCTGCTGGCCGCTGCCCGGACGCGTGACATTGGCGCCGAAGCTGTGGACGAGAAAAGATTCGTTGAGCGTCTGGGGTCCAAGGATCTCCTTGGTAATCTGCAGCGGAAGTTCGTGCTCCAGGATATCGCGGAAGAATTTGTGGCGGTTGACCAGGAGGGCACCCGAGATACGACGGTTGAGATCGTCATTGTCGGTATAATATTTGGTCCGCCCGTGGGCCTGCTCTTCGCGCTCGATCTCCGCGGCAAGGAAATTGCGCATCTCCTTTGCAGTTTCACGGCTGAACACATTGGCGGCGATCGCATAGCCGGCAACGTCCAGGTCACGGCGGATCTGATTCAGGTCTGTTGTCGGGGCCGGAAGCGGTCCGGCGAAATCGATCGGCCTGGTCGGCCGCGCGTCAGTCATCTTCATGTCTGTCTGCACGCTCATTTCGGATTCTGCCATCGATCCTTCTCCTCTGGCCTCGTCCAACTGCCGGCCAAGCACAGGTAAGTCGCTGCTTACCCTAGCGCATCGTGATCAGGAGCGCCAAGGCCCAAGGATTGAAGGACCGGGCTGCGGCCTTGGCGCAGGCAGCAATCCGGCCGCTTCGATATGTCATGGCCTCTCTGCTATGCGGCTCGCAAAGTAGGGAGTGGATGATGGACATCAGCGTCTGCGTCGATTGCAACAACAAGCTTGGCGAGGGACCCCTCTGGGATGTTGACGAGCAGAGGCTGTACTGGCTCGACGGGCTGTCGGGAGAGATCTGGCGCTGTTCAGCTGACGGGAGCGATGTGCGGCAGTGGCGCCTCCCCGGCGTGATCGGCTCGATGGCGCTGAGAGCCAGGGGAGGAGCGATTGTCGCGCTCGATACGGGGCTCCACCTGTTCGACTTCGAAAGCGGCGAGCTGGAGTTGATTGCGCACCCCGAGCAGAACAAGGAGGGCGTTCGACTGAACGATGGCAAAGTCGACAGCCGCGGCCGGTTCGTCGTCGGCTCGCTCGACATGCAGACCGTTTATGACCCGCCCGAACGTAGCGATCCGCGCGGGACGCTCTACCGGGTCGACCCGGATTTTTCGGTTCACCCGCTCGAGACTGGGATTTCGATTTCAAACGGGCCGAGCTGGAGCCCGGACAACCGGATTTTCTATTTCACCGACAGCACAACCGACACGATTTCCGCCTACGATTGGGACGTGGAACAGGGCATCCCCCGTAACAAGCGCCCATTCGCCCGAACTGCGGCGCGCGAGGTGCCGGATGGCGGCACCGTCGACTCCAAGGGGTTTGTCTGGACCGTAACCAACGGCGCCTTCACCGGAGTCGGGGAGTTGCGCCGCTTTGCGCCGGATGGAAGGCTCGACCGCGCGATTGTCATGCCGACGCCAAAACCGACGAGTCTGATGTTCGGCGGGCCCGAACTCGACATTCTCTTTGTCACGACCATGAACATGCCGAGTGAAATTCCGGAGACCCCGTTCGACGGACGCTTGTTTGCGATCCATGGCCTCGGCATCCGTGGTCTGCCCGAGCGGCGGTTTGCCGGCTGACTGCGGGCTCATTCCCTTCAATGAATTTTTGGATCGACCTAGCGGATGCGCATCGCCATTGTCGCCCGCCATTGGTCAGAATCCCTTTCCCTATCAGGAGTTGTTATGTCCCTCGAACAAGAGAAATTCGCTGGCGGAGTCGCGGTCGTCACGGGAGCTGGCGCAGGCATCGGAATGGGGATTTCCCGCCGGCTTGCCGCGGTGGGAATGACGGTGGTGGTCACGGACATCTCGGGCGACCGAGCCGAGCAAGTCGCGGCCGGGATTCGGGAATCGGGCGGCAAGGCGGATGCGATGGTGGTCGACGTCTCAAAGCCCGCAGAGCTCGACCGGCTGGCCGCTGATGTATTCGCCAAGCATGGTTCCGTCCGCGTGCTGCTGAACAACGCCGGCATCGAGACTATCGGGTTGAGCTGGGAGATCCCGCTTGAGCGCTGGGAAGCGACGTTGAACATCAACATTCATGGCGTCGTCCATGGCTGCCGTGCCTTCATCCCAGGCATGTTGAAAAGCGGGGAAGAAGCGTGGATCGCCAACCTGTCTTCAATCGGCGGGTTTGGCATGATGCCGACTCAGACGGCCTACATCATGACCAAGCATGCGGTTCAGTCGTTCAGCGAATGTCTCTATCTCGAAATGGAACTCGCCAACGCTCCGATCCATGTCTGCTCGGTGATCCCAGGCATGCTCAAGACGAGCATTTTTGATGCTGCCGGTGGGGCAGGGGAGCCGGCAGCGGCATCCGGCCACCGCAAGGTCATGCACGACATGATGAAGGCCTACGGGATGGAGCTGGAAGAGGGCTGCGCCGAAATCGTGCGCAAGATCGCCGAGAATCGTTTCTGGGCGGATACTCAGCCTGACATGACGAAGCAGGCCGTCGAACGGCGGATCGACTTCTTCCAGCAGCAGCGCGCACCGGTACTGTCTTCCCAGGCAAGGCAACTGTTGGGCCAGGCCTGAGTTTCACAACAAGCCGCGACGGAAGGGTATGCCAGACCACTAGCTCGGGAGGAACGCAGGGATGAGACTGCTTGTCGTTGGTGGGACCGGCGCGTTGGGGGGACACGCCGCCGATTATCTGGCGCAGAAAGGGCATGAGGTCGCGATTGGCGCCCGGAACCCGGCACCCGCCGAGACTCCGATGGCGTCGATGCCATTTCTCCAGGGGGACTATGTCGCGGGCGATTTTTCGTCGGATCGCTTGCAAGGGTTCGACGCGGTCATTTTCGCGGCAGGCAATGATCCCCGCCATATTCCGCCCAACAGCAGCGCCCAGGATCATCTCGACCGCGCCAACATTGAGGCGGTTCCCGCCTTCGCGCGGGCGGCTCGCGACGCGAAGGTCAAGCGGCTTATCCAACTCGGCAGCTTCTATCCTCAGGCTGCACCCGAGCTCGAAGCCAATAACGGCTACATCCGGTCGCGCAGGTTGGCGTGCGAGGGTGCCCGGGCCGAAGCACGGCCGGGCTTCGACGTGATCAGTGTCAACGCTCCCTTCATGGTGGGCGCAGTGCACGGTTTGCCAAGCGCGATTTTCGAGCCATACGTCGCCTGGGCGGAAGGGAGGCTGCCGATCCCGGCCTTTGCTCCGGCTGGAGGCACCAACTTTATGTCGTTCAAATCCCTCAGCCAGGCGCTCGAAGGGGCGTTGCTGCGCGGCGAGAGCGGAAAAGCCTATCTGGTCGGGGACGAGACGATGAGCTTCGCCGACTATTTCGGCCTGTTCTTCAAAGCGGCCGGCAACCCCGATCTGCCGCAGGAGCGCGATGAACCGCATCCATTGCTGCCGGACATGGCCATCCCTCAGGGTCGGGGCAACTGGATCCGCTATGAGCCTGATGCGCAGGAAGTGGCGCTGCTCGGATATGATCGGCATGATGTTGCAAATGCCGTGGCCGAAGTGGTTGCTCAGTTCGGCATGCACGATGCTGCTGCTCGCTGATCGGAGGAGATGAGATGGACACCTCAATGAGCCAATTCGACCTTGCCCCGCCCACCGACGCGCAGCTGCATGAGCTTGAGGCGGACCTCAGTGCGGAGGAGCGCCACGTGCTGCTTCAGCACGGGACCGAGGCTCCATTCTGCGGTGGCTTCCTCAACGAAAAGCGAATGGGCGTTTTTACTTGCCGGCTCTGCGGCCTGCCGCTGTTCAGGGCCGGCGAGAAGTTCGACAGCGGGACCGGCTGGCCGAGCTTCACCTCCCCGTTCGCCGAGGATCACCTCCGAGAGATTCGTGACACTAGTCCTGGAATGGTCCGGACGGAGATCGTCTGCGCTCGCTGCGGCGCTCACCAAGGCCATGTTTTCCCCGATGGCCCGCCGCCGACGGGTCAGCGCTATTGTATCAACTCCATATCACTTGAGTTCACGCCGAGCGGGCAACCTTTGCCGGACAAGCTCAACCGCGGCGGACCGGAAGGGCAGGCGTTGAGCGGTTAGCGGCGGATCGCTTCGCCTATCATCGCCCTGAGGGGTTGAACTGGAGGAACCATGTTCGATTTCAGTGGCAAGACGGTTCTCATCACTGGCGGCGGCGCCGGCATTGGCAAGGCAATTGCGGAGTCCTTCGGCCGTGCAGGGGCTCAGTTGGTGATCGCTGAAATTGACGCGGACAGGGTTGCCGCGACCCAGGAGATTCTGGATGCCGCAGGGGTCCGCGCGATCGTCCAGATCGCCGACGCGCGCGATCGGTCCGCAATCGAAGATCTGGTTCGCCAGGGCGTGGAAGCGTTCGGCGGCTTGGACGTGCTGGTCAACAATGTTGGCCACTTCATGGGCATTGCAAAGCCGTTCGAGCAGCACAGCGATGATGACATCGAGGCGCTCTATGCGATTAACCTCAAGTCGGTGTTTCTCGCTTCACGAGCGGTGATCCCAACGCTGCGCAGCGGTGGAAGCATCATCTCCATCTCGTCGATCGAAGCGTTCCGGGGCATTCCGATGACAGCAGTCTACTCGGCCTTCAAGCATGCGATCACGGGCTTTACGCGCAGCCTCGCGCTGGAGCTTGGGCCGCGCGGAATCCGGGTCAATGCAATCGCTCCGGAGACGACCGATACGCCCCAGGTGCCGGTTCATGCGATGATTGCGCCAGAGCACCGCAGCAACATTCCCCGCTGGATCCCTCTCGGCAGATTTGGTCAGCCCGATGATATTGCTGGAGCGGCGATGTTTCTTGCGTCCGACTATGCCGCCTGGGTCACCGGAACGACGATCCACGTTGATGGTGGAGCGCTGGCAGCGGGCGGCTGGTATCGCGATCCGAGGGGCACTTGGACGAATGTTCCGGTGATCAGCGGCAACGGGTTCAATTTCTGATGCCTCCCGCCGAATTCCTGGCGGAGTTGCGGCAACTCTCCGAAATCTATGCGCGAGCGATGGATCGCAATGCGCCTGAACTGCTCGAGGACATCCTTACCGACGATGTGGTGGTGATCGGACCGGGATTCCGAGTGGAGGGTCTGGGCGAGGTGCAACAAAGCCCGGCGATGCTGCGCGACATGTACGTCATGACCCAGCACCTGGTCCACAACCTGACCGCCAGGGTGAAGGATGGCGAGGCAGAGGGAGAAACGTATTCCACCGCTAGCCACGTCATGAAGCCGGCCTCCGACGGCGGAGGTCACGCGATCCTGGTATGGGCCATCCGCTATCAGGATCGCTACCGGCTGCAGGGCGGCCGCTGGCGGATATGCGCGCGGACGTTGGTTGTAGATTGGTCTGAGGTGCGGCCAGTGACGATCGGGCCTGGTGAAAACGACTGATGATCGCTTCGGACTAGACAATCACTTGTCCGGAACATAAGTAGAACATGTGTCCAGGCTTACGACATCGGAAAAGCTGTCGCTGCTGGCCGATGCGGCGAAATATGATGCATCCTGCGCCTCGTCGGGCAGTTCGAAGAGGGACAGTCGATCCGGCAAAGGCGTGGGGTCAAGCGAGGGCATGGGCATTTGCCATGCCTATGCTCCGGACGGGCGCTGCATCAGCCTGCTCAAGGTGCTGCTGACGAACAGCTGCATCT
>CBFGZJ010000101.1:0-6537 GCA_965653215.1 uncultured Sphingomonas sp.
CTGACAGAAGTTGCCGAGATGATGCGTAAGCATCGAGGGAATTTAGGACAGGTGAGTTCCGGGTTCCAGCCGTCCGGAGCAGAAAATGAAACTGGGCGAAGCGGTCGCCCGCCTCGCCCAGTCCATTTCGATCGTCAGACTTGCTGACGAAGATCTTAGCCGCGTTCGGGTGCCGGCGGCGGCGGCGGCGGAGTCTCGACCGGCGGAGGCGGCGGCGGAGGCTCAACAGCCGGCGGAGGCGGCGGCGGCGGAGGTGGTGGCGGCGGCGGAGGCGCGAAGTTGTACGTCAGGCTCGCCAGCAAGCTGTGCGTGCGCAATTTGCCCTCGAGGTCGAAATCAGCCTCGCTGACGAACTCGCCATCATCAAACTCGACCTCGCCGTCGAACTCGACCTGGCGCGAGTTGAAGAAACGATACTTCAAGCCAAGGTCGATGTTTGGCGAAATTGCATAACGGACACCGGCGATCGCCTGCCACGCGAAGCTGCTGTCCTTTTCACCCAGAACCTTCACCCATGCCGGACCGGCACCAAGGCCGACGTAGCCGCTGAGGCCATCATCATCGCCGAAATCGACCAGGGCATTCACCATCGCCGACACGACCTTGACGTCGTCCTCTTCGCTGAAGATGTCGCCATCGACGTCATCGAAGCCCGCGTCGCTCAGAGCGTCGTCGATCTCCGGCGCGAAATCGACTTCATCGACATCGAACGTCTTGTAGCCAAGCTCGCCCTCGAGGCGGAATAGACCGAAATCATAACCCCCGATGAGATCGATATCGAAGCCGGTCTTGTGATCAAAGGTGAAAGCATCGTCGAACGAGCCGAAGCCTTCTTCGTCGACATCGACGTCGAAATCGGTGTCCTCGGCAATGAGCAAGCCGGCATCGACGCCGACGTACCACGAATTATCGCGAGCGACCGCCGGCGATGCCAGCACGGTCGCCGCTGCCGCGGCAAGAAGATATTTTCTCATTCGTGCACCCCTATTATCGTGACGGCGAGGCTGCTGTGCAGACGCGCCCGACCATTGTTTCGCCGAAGTTAATGCCGGGGGCAAGAGAAAGGGCGGAGCGACTGCTCGCCCCGCCCAGTTTTTGAACGTCTCTGTGTTATTTGTGTCGCGCTTAGCCGCGCTCAGGTGCCGGCGGCGGCGGCGGCGGAGTCTCAACCGGCGGAGGCGGCGGCGGAGGCTCAACAGCCGGCGGAGGCGGCGGTGCGAAGTTGAAGATCAAGCTCGCCAGCAAGCTGTGCGACTTGAAGTTGATATCGTCCGCGGCCACGGTCACTGTTCCCGTATCGGGGAACAAGATGTCGCCGTCACTGAACGAGACAGTCTCGCTGCCGAAATCAAGGTTGCCGGTGCGGAAGTAGCGATACTTCAGGCCCAGGTCGATGTTCGGCGAAATCGCGTAGCGAGTTCCCAAGATCGCCTGCCATGCCCAAGCGCTGTCCTTCTCGCCCGCAGACTTGACCCGAGCACGACCGACACCGAGACCGCCGTAGAAGGAGAGACCGTCTTCATCGCCGAAGTCGAGCAGACCGTTGACCATGAAGGACAAGGCCTTGGTTGAGCCGTCGAGATCAAAGTCATCGTCGACCAGGAAGCCTTCGTCGTCGAGATCATCGAGCGCTTCGGATTCGCCTTCGTCGAGATTGGCCTTCTTCCAGCCCAGTTCGCCCTCAAGGCGGAACATGCCGAAGTCGTAACCGGCGATCATGTCGAGATCGATCCCAGTCTTGTGGTCAAGGCTGATTTCGTCGCTGAAGTCTTCCTCGGTGATCGTCTCGCCGTTATCGAATAGAAATTCCCCGTCGACATCGACGTCGAAATCCTTGGCCCACATGACACCGCCTTCGATGCCGACATAGGGCGCCCCGTCACGAGCGACGGCTGGCGACGCCAGCACGGTCGCCGCTGCCGCGGCCAATAGGTAGTTTCGCATGCGTGTACCCCTTTTCAGTAACAAGATGGCGAGGCTGCAAACCGCCCGATGATCGGAAAGTTTCACCCTCACCATCTGACGAAGCCTATTACGGTCGTGAATCCTTGTCGATTGTGGCTGCGGCGCAACAGGTACATCCTCCCTCGCGGTACAAATGCTTGATTTTCTTAGTCATTGGCCATTCGCCCCGAATTGGACCCGGTCAGCAAATTTCAACCCTGCCCGGCAGGATGATGATGAAGTAGCTTAGTCCGACTTCTGAGTTCCATCTGTTTTCAGACTCAATATTCACGGGTTCCGACGATAATTATCCTCAACCCGCCACAATTAACGACAGTTTGACCGCTCAACTTCAGCTGCCGACACTTGTCTCATCCAACGTCTTGAGCTCGGGCGTCGGAATGCCGGATTCCTGATACTCCGACTGCAGCTCCTCCTTGCGCATCGCCAGTCGCTCGCCCATCAACTTCACGTCGACGTCCGCCTTCTTGGCCTGCGCGAAGATGCCCTCGCCGCCCTTTTCTTCTTCCTTGACGTGATGCTCGATCTGCTCCTGCAGCACCTTGACCTTGGCGTCGTAGAATTCTTCGTCCGGTCCCCCGGCCAGGATCTCCGCCACCAGCACCTTGGCGGAATCATGCTCGACATGAGCTTCTTTCAGCAGATCCTCTTCCACCTTGCCCTCGCAGGCCGGGTAGAAAATTTCTTCCTCAAGAGCGGTATGGATGACGAGTTCCAGGCAGATTTGCTCAGCCAACTTGCGCTTGCGCTCATTGCCCTTCGCCTTTTCAAAGCTGGCGAACAATTCTTCGACTGTCCGGTGGTCCTGCTTCAGCAATGCGATCGCGTCAGGGGTGGTGACCATTTGGCGTCTCCTCAATGAGACGCAATAACCCGGCGGTTTTCCGACTGTTCCCTGCGGAAAGTTAGCCGGTCGAGGTCTGTCGATCTTGCCGGCGCGCAATGCTCGTCGATGAGCCTCCCAGTTCCAGCCAGTCGCGGAACGGCAGATCATAGAGCATGTCCATGACCTCGAACTCGAGCCCCGCCGGCTGATTGGTGCTGCTGTTCCACAGGGCGACCACGCCGCTCTTCTTCTGTGGGTCGAACAGGATCAACGACCGATAACCGTTCACCCCGCCGCGATGACCAACGATCCGATGCCCAGCATAGTCATAGCTTCGCCACCCGTAGCCATAGTGAGCATCATGGACACGCTCGGCGAACTTGCGCATGCGCCGCTGCTCGGTGGGCGTCTTCACCAGCGGAGCATGGATCGTCGTCAACAGCCGCGGGCTCAGCACCTCCGGCATGCTGCCCATCTGGGCGATCATCCACAGCGCCAAATCCTTGATATTGCTGTTGACGCCACCCGCCGCCGGGACTCGATAGTACGCATCGGTCAGATCGATCTCACGCCGCCCGACGTTATGCGGACGCGCCCAGCTCTTTGCCCCGACCAGCCCGTCCTGAGTCACGCTGGCGGAAGTCATCCCGAGCGGATGGAACAGCTCATCTTCAAGTGCCGCGGAATAGCTCTTACCGGTCCTGCGCGCGACAATCTCGCTCGCCGCGTCATAGGCGACATTCTGATAGCTCCAGCATGTTCCCGGCGCGCACACCGCACTGAGAGCGCCAAGCGAGCGGCGCAGAGCGAAGGCGTCCTCACCTCCCTCCAGCTTCCCGTCATAGGCATTGCGGTAAAGACCCAAGCGGTGACTCAGCAGGTCCGCCACTGTGGCCCGCTGCTCCGCGCCTGCGGGTAGCTTCAGGCTCGCCGAATAGGTCGCAATCGGCGCATCAAGGCGCAGTTTCCCTTGTTCGGCCAGCTTGGCAACCATGGTCGAGGCGACACCCTTCGACACGGAGGCCCAGCGGAACACGGTCTGCGGATCAACCTTCTCACCGGAACCGGCGACTGTTTCCCCATAGCCGGAGAGGAAAGTTATACGGCCATTTTCGACAACACCGACCGCGAGACCGACCATCGATGGTTTGGTCATCAGCTGGTTCAGCCGCGCATCCAGCCGAGCATAGTCGATCTCATTACGACTGCTCTGCGACACCTTCCCAAGCAGCAGATGCTTTTGCGCGTAAGGCGATCGTGCCGGAATATGATCGTTGCCGGTCGCGGCGAGGAGGCCGCCACCAGCAGCGGCACAGAGCCCTAACGCAGCCCATGCATGCCAACGTCTACGCAATTGATCGCCTCCCCTGACAGGGATTTGACCCAAAGTACCACTTCCCTTCAACAACTGTCCCGGCGTGACACGGCAAAGCGACAGGGCTCTGCGGTGAATGGCCGATTTCCTAGCCTTTCCCGGGCTCCTCGCCTAAAGAACGAACATCAGGAGCCACGGATGCAATTCCTCCGCACTTTATTCTGGGTCGTCGTTGCGGCGTTTCTCTCGATCATTGCGACAACGAACTGGCGGAATGTGACCATCGATCTGTGGGGCGGGCTGCAAGCCGACGTGAAGATCCCGGTCCTGATGGCGGTGATGTTCCTGATTGGGTTCCTGCCAACCTATCTCATCCTGCGCAGCAAGCTCTGGCGCTTGAAGGTCAAGCTGGCCAATGCCGAGCGGCGGACGGCCGAGCCGGTGACGGTTCAGGAACCAGTCTGGGCGGAACCGGATGGGGCGCCCACCGCATGACGAGCCCGGTCTTCCTTGCGCTGGACACACCGGAGCTCGACCGCGCCAAGGCTCTTGCGAATGCCGTCCGGCTTCATGTCGGCGGGATCAAGCTCGGCCTTGAATTCTTTACCGCAAATGGTCGCCAGGGCGTGCTTCAGCTCGCAGAGCTTGGCTTGCCGATCTTTCTCGACCTCAAGCTGCACGACATTCCGAACACCGTCGCCAAGGCGATCCAGGCGCTTCGTCCGCTCGAGCCCGCTGTGCTAACAGTTCATGCGGCTGGAGGCCGCGCGATGCTCGAAGATGCAAAGGCCGCGGCTCCGGCTGCAACCAAGGTGGTCGCCGTCACTGTCCTCACCAGCCTCGATGCCAACGACCTTGGCGCGATCGGTGTCAGCGGCGGACCGCACGAGCAGGTTGAGCGATTGGCCGAACTGGCCCGCTCCGCTGGCCTCGACGGGATTGTCTGTTCGGGGGCCGAAGTCGCGGCCGCCCGGGCAGCCTGGCCAAAGGGGTTCTTCGTGGTTCCCGGCGTTCGACCGGCAAACGGCAAGATTGCTGATCAGAAGCGCGTGATCACTCCGCGGGCGGCGCTGGACGCGGGTGCCTCGATTATCGTGGTCGGTCGTCCGATCACCGGCGCTGATGACCCCGATGGCGCCGCGAGGGAAATCGCTGCAACGCTGTAAGATGGACAATGCGCGCCCGTCCGCGCTACCGCGCCTTCGTTCGAAGTAGGATCGATTGAATGAACTGGCTGAGCCGGGTTCGCAAAGGCATTCCCTTCCTGCCCAAGCGGCAGACGGACGGGAACCTGTGGCACAAGTGCGGCAAGTGCGGCTCGATGGTGTTCATGGCCGAATGGGAGCAGAACCTGTCCGTCTGCCCGCGCTGCGAGCATCATGACCGCATCGGGCCGGAACGCCGGTTCGCGATCCTGTTCGACGACGGCAAGGGGGAACGGCTTCCCTCGCCGCAGGTCCGCGAGGACCCGCTCAAGTTCCGGGACACCAAACGATATTCGGAGCGGCTAAAAGGCGCGCGCTCCTCCACTGGCGAAGCCGACGCACTAATCAACGCGCGCGGCACGATCGACGGCCAGGCAGCCGTCGTCGGCGTTCAGAATTTCGCCTTCATGGGCGGGTCGATGGGGGTGGCCGTCGGCGCAGCCTTCCTCGACGGTGTTCGCGCTGCGATCGACGATGAATGTCCCTACATCATCTTCACCGCCGCTGGCGGCGCGCGCATGCAGGAAGGCATTCTGTCGCTGATGCAAATGCCCAAGGCGACAGTCGCGCTCGCTCAGCTGAAAGAGGCGAGGCTGCCCTACATCGTGATCCTGACCGATCCGACCACCGGGGGGGTGACTGCCTCTTATGCCATGCTTGGCGACATCCAGATCGCCGAGCCCGGCGCGCTCATCGGTTTCGCCGGCCAGCGGGTGATCGAGCAGACAATCCGCGAAAAGCTCCCGCCGGGATTCCAGCGGGCCGAATATCTGCTTGAGCATGGCATGATCGACATGGTGGTTCATCGCCGGGAGATGAGGGCGACGCTCAGCCGCTTGATCGCCTATTTGTCGCCCCAGGCGGACGCCGCCTGAAGGGCAGTCATGCCCGACTTCGCGACCTCGGTAGATCCGGCCGTCCAGCAACAACTTGACCGCCTAGGCAAGCTCGCGCCGACCGGTGACCGGCTCGGGCTTGAACGCGTCAACGCACTGCTCGATCGTCTTGGCCGTCCGCAGGATGCGCTTCCACCCGTGTTCCACGTGGCCGGAACGAATGGGAAGGGCTCAACCTGTGCCTTTCTTCGCTCCGCGATGGAAGCCGCCGGGCTGAAGGTGCATCTCTTTACCAGCCCCCACCTGGTTCGCTTCAACGAACGGATCCGGGTTGCCGGCACATTGATCGAAGACACGGAACTCGCGAGCCTATTGAATCAGGTGATCGAT
>CBFGZJ010000102.1:0-6511 GCA_965653215.1 uncultured Sphingomonas sp.
CTGCGCCGCGAGACCAATGGCGATACCGCCAATGCCTAGCCCGGCAATCAGGGCTGTGACGTTGACCCCGAGGTTGTCGAGGATGACGATCAGCGCAAGCGCGAACAGTGCAACGCTGACCAGCACCCGAATGATTGCGGTTGCATTGCCAATCGTCGTCTCACGATCGTCGCCGACCCGTTGCGCGATGACTCCCAGGATGAGTTCTCGCGCCCATACTGCTGCCTGGAGGGCTGCAGCGACGGTGAACAGGACACCGCACAGCCGTCCGATCCTCGGCGGTGCGTCGGCATAAGTGGCAACCACGTCCAGCGCTGCGGCGATCATGAAGAGGATGCTGGTCTTCGCGAACACGCGCCCGATCACCCCTGACCACCCCGTGCAGTTGGGATCGTTCGCCTGGAGACGCGTGCCGAACCAGCGCAGCAGCAGCATGACCCCGACCAGGCCGACGGCGACGCCAAGTCCGAGCGGGAGATTCTGGCGGGGAAGTTCAACGAACGATAACCAGGATGAGGGGCGCAAAGTCATCGCTGCTCCTTTAATGAGATGGGCGATCGCGTCCAACCGGAAGGCGATCAGGCGGCGGCGTTCAACCGTTCCGGAGCCTTGCTCCGTCGCATTGGCCGGGCGAGAAACTGAAGCAGGCCGACTTCCGCGGAACTGAGCCACTTGCGCGCGCGGGGACGCTCGAATCCGTTCAACGGATCTCGGGGGCGTTCACGTGCGGCTTCAACGAGTTTCGGGTGAACGTAGCTCTTGCGGCTGATCGCCGGAGTGTTGCCGAGCGCCTCGGCTACCGGCTCGAGGATGGTGTTGAGGCTGATCCTGTCCTTTGCATCGAGCATCGCGTCGAACGCTATCACGCTCGCGCTCCATGTCCGGAAGTTCTTGGCGGTAAAGTCCTGACCGGTCGCTTCGCGGATATAATCGTTCACGTCATTGGAGGTGACGGGGCAGATGTTGCCCTCGTCATCGATATACTGGAACAGGTTCTGGCCGGGCAGGTCGCGGCACTTACCGACAATGCGCTTGAGGGCGCGGTCCGAAATCGGCATTTCATGGGTGATCCCATGCTTGCCGGTGAAGCGCATCACCATCTGTGGGCCGTCGCGCCTGAGGTGGCGGGACCGCAGTGTCGTCGCTCCGAAGCTCTTGTTGCTCTTGGCGTACTGCTCATTCCCGACGCGCAGCGCGTGGGTGTCGAGCAGGTGCACGACCGCGGCCAGCACCGTGTCGCGGTTGAGGGTGCGCCGCTTCAGATCGGCTGCGACCCTGCGCCGCAACCGCGGCAAAGCGCGTCCGAACTCCAGAGTGCCGCTATATTTGTTCTTGTCCTGTCGCGCTTGGAACTCGCGGTGGTAGCGATATTGCTTGCGCCCCTTTGAATCCCGTCCGGTGGCCTGGAGATGTCCTTCCGGATCGGGGCAGAACCACGCGTCCGTGTAGGCTGGCGGCAGGCCGATGGCATTGAGCCGCTCAATCTCCTCCCGATCGGTGATCCGCTCACCGTCCGGGGTGAAATAGGCCCAATGATTCTTGATACGCCGGCGAGTGATTCCGGGGTTCTTGTCGCTACTGTGTCGAAGCACCAATCATCCTCTGCTTGCCGGCTAAAGCGGCATTGTGCAGGGGAGGTTCCGGATAAGCTGGTGCAACTGTCACACTCCCATATCCTGATTCTGGCCAGCAACGGGTTCGAAGAGTCCGAACTGTTCGAGCCCCGCCGCATGCTGATGGAGCGGGGAGCGCGGGTAAGTGTCGCTTCGCCGACGCTCGCGCCAATCCGCGGAACTGTGCTCGACGTACCGGGTCGGAGCATCCAGCCGGACCTGCTCATCACCGATGTCGAGGATGAGCAGTATCATGCTCTCTTGCTTCCCGGAGGATTGATCAATCCGGATCATCTCAGGCTTGATGAAGCAGCGGTTGGGGTGGTTCGGCGGTTCGTCACCTGCGGCAAACCCGTCGCGGCTATCTGTCACGGCCCGTGGCTGCTGGCCGAAGCGGATGTGCTGCGCGGACGGACTGTCACCTGCTGGCCGTCCATTCGAACCGACCTGCGGAATGCCGGCGCCTGGGTGGTCGATCATTCAGCAGTGGTGGACGGCAATTTGGTGACCAGCCGCAAGCCTGACGATGTTGCCCCTTTTACCGAGGCTTTGATCCAGCTGATCGAGGGCGCCTAACGATTAAGAAACCACCGCGGGGTTAAGCCTGCGGCATGGATCGCGAAAAACTTGGGTGGGTCATCGACTACGGCGCAGCAGGAATTCTGGCCGCAGCGATCGGGCTCTCGGCGGAACTGGCGAGGCGCGCAGGCGCGATCGAAGTCGGTAATGCCGCCATTTTGGTGGCAATGGTGCTTGCAATGTCGGCAGCATTTCTGGTGCTGAGGCGGTATGACCGCAGACCCGCCGCCGGCAAGCTTCCGTCGTTCGAGCTCGCGACTTTTCCGTTCGACCAGAATGAACTCATCCTCATGGACGCGCTGCCTCCGTCCGAACCCTCATCGCGCGCGGTTCGCTTGTTCGGTGCCGATTCTCCTGGGCAGGAAGTCGGATGGGCGACGGACAGCGGCCAGGACAACGACGAAGAGCGGATCTACGCTGCCCTGGCCGACATTCGCTATGCGCTTCGCGGCGCCGAGTCACGCCGCGACCGTTAACGCCTCAAGCGTCACGCACAGCGATCCATCGTCGCGAGCCAGCGGCTCGCACCCGATCGTTATGTCGGCGACCAGATGACCTCGGATGTCGAACTCTGCTTCTTCGATGCCGCCGAGGGTCTGGTGCATCAGTGCTTCTGCCGCATCTCCGCTGAACACCAGGTCGAGCGTGTGTCGCTCACCCATGAACGTGAGCGATTGCCAATCGACACTGCGGACATGGCTAAGTAAAACCCTATCTCGTCGCTCACCCGCCCTGGCAAGAATGGCGCGAAGCAAAGCCGAAGCGGCGGGCGTCAGCTGCGACCGCATCATTGGACCTGTTCCAGATAGGCACGCACCCGCTCAACGGTCTGGCGGCGCGGCTCGCGCCCATTACGTAGGTCGAACACGAAGCGCGGGTCATTGACTGCATCGCGGCCGAACCGGGTTGGCGCGATGGCACTGGAGCGAAGGTATTTTTCAACGTCATGAAGCAGGTACACGATAAAGGCCCCTTGGCGGCTGAATTCGATTCGGCATGGCTATGTCCCAATCGAATTCCTACTTGTCTAGGCATCTTCCTACTTTTATGACGGATCGCATGTCAGAAACTCCGCGGGCACTGCTTGAACGCCTATGCGCTGAGCGGGGGGAAGACTTCGCCGGCCTGTCGCGGATGCTCGGGCGCAATTCGGCTTATGTGCAACAGTTCGTCCGCCGTGGCGTCCCGAAGCGCCTCGATGAACGCGACCGGCGGATCCTCGCTCGCTACTTCTCTGTCCCAGAGTCGCTCCTCGGCGCCCCGGAAGGAGCGCCTGAACCCACGGGCAATCTGATCGCGATCAGCCGAAGCGCCGCGCGGGCTTCCGCGGGACCGGGGGCGCTGCCGGAAGATGAGCATCGAAAGCCCTATTTCGGGTTCGACGAACGATGGCTTCGGCGGCTGACCGGAGCGGCGCTGTCCGATCTCACCATCCTGCGCGTCGAGGGCGACTCGATGGCGCCGACGCTGTCCGATGGCGACGACATCCTGGTGGATCGAAGCGACGCTGCGGAGCGGTTGCGGGACGGCATCTATGTCCTGCGTCACGACGACATGCTGATGGTGAAGCGCCTTGCACTGCACCCTATCGCCAGGCGGGTATCGGTCCTATCCGACAACCCAGCCTATGCCGATTGGCCCGATTGCAATCCCGGCGAGATCCACTGCATCGGGCGCGTGATCTGGGCCGGGCGGCGAATCGCTTAGCGTCGGCGATCGACCGCCCACAGGATCAGCGCCAGCAAGCCGGCGGTGATCGCTCCGCCGATGACTCCCAGCGAAGGTTCGCCGAAGGCGATCCCGATAACGGTCCCGGCCAGGATTGCAGCGGCCATCAGGCAGCCGCCCGCTCGCGTCGTTCGTTGCTCCATGAGCTACCCTTGGCAGATGATCGTCGAAGGCTCCACCGCGCGATTTCAGATATGGTGAACTTGGCGTTGACGATCCCTGTGGACGTCCGGGCAACTGCGGATCTGCTAGCGGCGCCTCAATGGAAACTGTCTACATCGCCGATCGCGCGTCCCTGGCCGCCGCCGAAGAGTTAATCGATGTGTTCGGCGAAGACGCCGCGTTCGAAGCCGGCGCTCGCGCCGCCCAGTCTCGCGACCGCGGCAATGTTGTGCAGTTCTGCCACTGGCGGCAGATCGAGCGGGTCATCGACGCCCTTTGCTCAGATGAGGTCAGCGGCACGGTCCACTAATTCATCGGCCGGAGCCCTTCATCCTGCGGACTGGTGCGGTTCATTCGGGAGCATTAGGCTGGCAGGATGAGATTTCGCCGGATCGGCCGCCAGTCATTGTTGCTTGCTGCGACCGGCTTGGCGTTCGCCTCGGCTGGCGGTGCATCCGCGCAAGCACCGGAAGCGGACATTCTGGACCCCGGTGCACCGCTGGATCCGCTACCGGACCTGGATGTCGATTGGCCTAATTTGAACCAGCCCGATCCGGTGCCAGAGGGAACTGACCAGCCTGCAATGGAGCAGTCGATCCAAGCCGCGACAGCCGTCGATTATCGGGTGATCGTTTCGGGGGTTTCGGACGAAGAGTTGCTCCGGCGATTTCGCGGCATGTCGGCACTTGAAGCTGAGCGCGGGGAGGGCGGAAACCCGGCTCAGATCGATCGACGGGCGCGCGAAGATTCGACGCTGCTGACGGACCTTCTTCGCAGCGACGGCTACTACGATGCAAAGGTCGATCCGAGCACGCGGCAGGCCGGCATCGAGGTGGAAGTCACGCTGGAGGTTGCGCCAGGCCCCCTTTATCGCTTCGAGACGGTCAGCCTTCCGGGTCTGGAAGGTGCGGGAGAGGATTCCGCCGCGCTGCGAGAGAGTTTCGCGGTCAAAGCAGGGGACCCGGTCGATGCCGCCAAGGTCGAAGCGGCCGGTCTAGCCCTGAAGGTCGCGCTCGGTGAACGCGGTTTCGCCAATGCAAGTGTGGGCGAGCAGGATATCGAGATCGATCATGAGGCGCGCGTCGCCCGTCTCGTGCTGCCCGTCGATCCAGGCGCCTACCAGCGGTTCGGACGATTGATCGTAACCGGCAAGCCGCCGTTCGGCGCCAGGCACGTCGGTCGGATCGCTCGGTTTGATCCGGGCGATCGTTTCCGGCAGTCGGAAGTTGATGATCTCCGCCGCGCTCTGGTCGCGACCGGGCTGGTGTCGACAGTCGAGACCCGCGTCATCCCCAATCCGGACGGGCGGACGGTCGATGTCGCGGTCAAGCTGTCGCCAGCGCCGATGCGAACCGTCGCCGGTGCGCTTGGCTATGGGACCGGCGAAGGCGTGCGTGCGGAGGCGAGTTGGCAGCACCGCAACTTCTTCAATCCTGAAGGTGCGCTGACACTGAGGGCGGTTGCAGGGACGCAGGAGCAGCTCGCTGCGGCCAGCCTTCGCCGCAACAATTGGCGTGCCCGCGACCGCGTCCTGACGGCAAGTGTCAGCGCCAGCAATGTGGACCGGGATGCCTATTCCGCCCGGACGTTCCATGTCGCAGCGGGAATGGAACGGCAAAGCAATTTCATCTGGCAGAAAAAATGGACGTGGAGCATCGGTGCCGAGCTGCTCGCGAGCAATGAACGGGACCGTTCCAGCAATGATGATCAGCGCCGCGCCTTCTTCATTGGCGCACTTCCGCTGGCGCTGACTTACGACGGCAGCGACAGCCTGCTCGATCCCACCCGCGGGTTCCGGCTCGGCGGACGCATCAGCCCCGAAATCTCGCTGCAATCCGGGACATTCGTCTATTCGCGCGTGCAGTTTGACGGAAGCGCTTATCGGCCAGTCTCAAGCCGGGTGGTGGCGGCCGGACGAGTTCGCTTGGGCACGATTGCTGGCGCGACGCGCGATGCCATCGCTCCCTCTCGCCGTTTCTATTCCGGCGGCGGCGGCTCCGTTCGCGGCTATGGTTATCAGCGCCTCGGCCCACTCGATGATGATGGCAATCCAATCGGCGGCCGCAGCGTCGCCGAACTCGCGCTGGAGGCCCGCATCCGGTTCGGCTCTTTCGGCATCGTGCCCTTCGTCGATGCCGGCAGCTTATCGGTCGACTCGCTTCCCGACCTGTCAGGCTTCCGGATCGGTGCCGGGATCGGAGTGCGATATTATTCCAGCTTCGGACCGATCCGGGTCGATGTCGGGACTCCCCTCAAGCGGCGCGAGGATGACTCCCGCATCGCCGTGACAGTGTCGCTGGGGCAGGCTTTCTGATGGCCGAACTGCTGTCCACCGGTACGCCCGCTTCGTTAGTCAGGCTCCGTCGCAACTGGCTGCAGCGGCTGGCGTTGGAGCTTCGCGCCCCGATCGAGGAGCAGTCTCACTATGG
>CBFGZJ010000103.1:0-6508 GCA_965653215.1 uncultured Sphingomonas sp.
TCGTGACCACCGCGAACTCGCTCGACATGCCGCAGCCGCTGCTCGACCGCATGGAGATCATCCGCCTCGAAGGCTACACCGAGGACGAGAAGGTCGAGATCGCCAAGCGCCACCTGATCCCCAAGCAAATGGAAGCGCACGGACTGAAAGCGGACGAGCTTGCCTTTGCCGACGACGGGCTGCGGGCGATCATCCGCCATTACACGCGTGAAGCCGGGGTCCGCACGCTCGAACGCGAGCTGGCCAAGGTCGCACGCAAGTCGCTTCGTCAGATCCTCGAAGCGAAAGCCGAGCGGATCGAGCTGACTCCTGACAATGCCGGTGAGTTCCTCGGGGTGCGCCGCTACCGCTTCGGTGTCGGCGAGGAGGAGGATCAGATCGGCGCGGTCACCGGCCTCGCCTGGACCGAAGTCGGCGGTGAGTTGCTGACGATCGAGGCGGTGACCGTGCCGGGCAAGGGCCAGGTGCGCACGACCGGCAAACTCGGCGAGGTCATGCAGGAATCGGTTCAGGCAGCGATGAGCTTCGTCAAGGCGCGCTCGCCAAGCTTTGGCGTCAAGCCGAGCATCTTCGCCAAGAAGGACATCCACATCCACTTGCCTGAGGGCGCGGTTCCGAAAGACGGACCTTCGGCGGGCATCGGGATGGTTACGGCGATGATCTCGACGTTGACCGGAGTTGCTGTCCGGCGTGACGTCGCCATGACGGGCGAAGTGACACTGCGCGGACGTGTGCTACCGATCGGTGGCCTCAAGGAGAAGCTGCTGGCGGCGCTACGCGGCGGCATCACGACTGTCCTGATCCCGGCGGAGAATGAAAAGGATTTGGTCGAGATTCCCGCAAACGTCACCGCGGGGCTGGAGATCGTGCCGGTGTCGCACGTCGACGAAGTGCTCGCGAGAGCACTTGTCGGTCCGCTCACTGCGATCGAGTGGACCGAGGCTGACGAGCAGGCAGTGATTCCACCGCATGGGACGGAGCCTCCGACGCTTCGTCACTGATCAGATTCGCCCACTAGGCTTTGGCTGATCGAATGGATATTGTCGGGGTTTGCTTCGATCAGGTGGGCACATGAACAAGCAGGAACTTATCGGCCAGGTTGCCGACCGCGCCGGGCTTAGCCGGAATGATGCGAGCCGCGCGATCGAGACAATGCTGGAGGTGATCACTGCCACTCTGAAGCGCGGCGACGAAGTACGTCTGGTCGGGTTCGGGAATTTTTCGGTCACTCGCCGCAAGGCGTCTACTGGCCGCAATCCGAGAACCGGGGAAGCGATGCAGATCAAGGCCAGCTCCCAGCCGAAGTTCCGTCCCGGCAAGATCCTCAAGGACGCGGTTCAGTAGGTCGGGCCGGGCTGGACAGGCCCGCCGTGCTGACTTATGCGCCCCCGACCGGGAGCAGCGTGGGCGCGTAGCTCAGTGGTAGAGCACTGTGTTCACACCGCAGGGGTCGCAAGTTCAATCCTTGCCGCGCCCACCATGCTCTCTCCCGGCCAGCATCTAATCACGAAATACGACGGTCTTGGAGCCATTCGCGAGAATCCGGTCCTCCAGGAACCAGCGAACGGCCCGGGCGAGAACCCGCCGCTCGATGTCGCGGCCTTTCCGCGCCAGATCATCCGGAGTGTCGGAGTGGCTGATCCGCTCCACATCCTGCTCGATGATCGGTCCTTCATCCAGGTCCGCGGTTACAAAATGAGCGGTCGCTCCGATCAGCTTGACCCCTCGCTGATGCGCCTGATGGTAGGGCTTTGCGCCTTTGAAGCCGGGCAGGAAGCTGTGGTGGATGTTGATGCATCGCCCGGCCAAATCCGATGAAAGATCATCCGACAGGATCTGCATGTAGCGCGCCAGGACGACCAAATCGGGGTTGGTCCCGCCGATGATCGTTCGGATCTGTTGCTCCTGCTCGGCCTTCGTATCCTTCGTCACCGGCAGATGATGGAAGGGCACTCCGTCAGTAAGCGACACGGTCAATGCGGAGCGGGGATGGTTGCTGATGATTCCGACCACGTCCATCGGCAGCTCGCCAATTCGATTGCGGTACAGCAGGTCGTCGAGGCAGTGATCGAACCTGGAGACCAACAGCAGCGCCCGCTTCCGCTCGTCCTTTCGCCGCATCTTCAGGTCCATCGCAAAATGAGAGCGCATCTGCTCAAGCTGCGGCTCGAGGTCCCGCATTGCATTCTGCGCCAGGTCGAACACGACCCGCATGAAAAACCGGCCAGTGGTGACATCGTCGAATTGCTGGGCCTCGAGGATGTTCCCTCCCGCGTCCGCCAGCGCCGATGCAACTGAGGCCACGATCCCCGGCCGATCATCGCAAGACAAGGTCAAGATATAGGCTGTTCGCATCGAGCTGAGCTTTGCTACGGGTCAGGAGAGTTGGCGCGGCAGGTGGCACAGCCGCCGCCGGAACGATAGTCGTATCAAGCCGGAATTCGAGATTGGGGATAATGATGGGTGAGGCGCTGGACAATGACGCGGTGGCTGCCGCTGCGTTTCGCCGGTTGATTGCGCATTTGCAGCATCGCGCCGACGTCCAGAACGTCGATCTGATGGGGACCGGTGGCTTTTGCCGCAATTGCCTCGCCGACTGGCTGATGGAGGCGTCCAACGAGCAGGGTAGTCCAATCAGCCGCGATGGCGCTCGCCAAGTCATTTACGGCATGCCTTACGAGCATTGGAAAGCTGCACAGCCGCCCGCCACCGCGGAGCAACTCGCGCGCATGGAGCAGAGCGTTGCCCGCAACCAGCGCTAGTGAGGACAAGCGGGCAGTCGGCCCGTTCCGAGTTACGCCGATCGGCCTCGGCTGCATGGGGCTGAGTCACGCTTACGGATATCCGCCGACCCGCGAGGATGCCGTCGACTTCCTCAACCGCGCGCTCGATCTCGGCTATGATTTCCTCGACACCGCGGCGGTGTATGGGTTTGGTGGCAATGAAGAGCTGATCGGGAAGGCGATCAGCCATCGTCGCGACGAGTTTGTGCTCGCTTCGAAGTGCGGCCTGCTTGGCGGCAAGGACAGCAGGGTGATTGACGGCCGCCCCGAGACCCTGTTGCGGACGCTTGATGAGGCGCTGGTCCGGCTGCGAACCGACGTCATCGACCTTTATTATCTGCACCGCTGGGACAAGAGCGTTCCACTCGAGGAGTCGGTCGGCGCACTGGGTCGAATGGTCGAATCAGGCAAGGTTCGAGCGATCGGCTTGAGCGAAGTGTCAGCCGCAATGATCCGCAAGGCCCACGCGGTTCATCCGATCACGGCGGTTCAGAACGAATATTCCCCGTGGACCCGCAACGTCGAGCTTGGCGTGCTGAACACGACTCGTGAATTGGGAATCGCGCTCGTGGCCTTCTCGCCGGTCGGGCGCGGTTTTTTGGCCGGAGCTGTGCGCGGTTCGGGTGACTTGCCGGAGGGCGACTTTCGCCGAGGGATGCCGCGGTTCCAGGGAGAAAATCTCGCCCACAATCTTCGGCTGCTCGGACAGTTCGAAACCATTGGTGACGAGTTAGGCTGCACTCCGGCCCAACTGGCACTGGCGTGGGTGCTGTCGAGGGCGGATCATGTCGTCGCGATTCCCGGCACCACCTCCCGGGCGCACGCCGAGGAAAATCTTCAGGCGCTTGCGGTGCAACTTCCCCAAGAGGCGATCACCAGGATTGAAACTATCCTCGGCCCGCACAGCATTGCCGGAGGCCGCTATAGTGAGGCGATGCAAGCTTCGGTCGATACGGAAGAATTTCCGCCCGACTAGGACAGATAGGCTGGGTTGAACCCAGCGATCCGTTTGAGCTCGGTCCATTCGCGGATGAGGATCTCGCGACCCTCCCGCTCGATCAGGCCTTGGCGTTCGAGGTCTGCGAAGACGCGGTTGACGTTGACGGAGGTTTGTCCGGTGATGTCGGCGATCTGCTGCTGCGTGAAGGGATTGCTAAGCCGGTTGGAGCTTTCCCGCCGGGTCAGGCGGAACGCGGTTTCGCACAACAGATGAGCGACCCGTGCCGTCGAATCCCGCCGCCCGGTGTTGACCAGCCACTCATAGCCAATCGAAGAATGGCGCTGCATCTGCCGGAACAGGAAGATGCCAAGCTCCGGATTGGCATCGAGCACTCCGTTGACGTCACTGGCCTTGGCGACCAGCAGCTCGCTCTTGACGATCGCCTGCACCCCATAGTCGGCTTCGCCTTCGCGCGGGAGCACGGCTTCCCCTGGATAGCGCAGCGCGATGATCTGCCGTCCCGCCGAGCCGTTCTGCTTGAATTTGGCGATCAAGCCGGACAGCACGAAAATCAACTCGTCGCCCGGAGCTCCGATCTCGCGGAACGTTCGCTTGGGATCGGCGGTGATGGCCTTCTTCGGGATATCGCTCAGTTTTTTAGCGAGTTGCCGGCACATGCCTGCAGTTACGAGAATTTCAGTGAGGTCGACGGGCTCTGACTTTTTCTCGGAGCTTTTCGGCATGGCAATCACTCCCTGACGTCCCTCCACTGTGTCAGGATGGGACAAACACATTACGAGCGATAATGATCAGGATTAGCGCTACCATTCTGTAGAATTTTTGTAACGATTCGCAAAGGGTGGCGCGCGCGCTTCGTCGCAAGTTTGCCGGAGCCTTGCCTTACTTCAGCACGAACCCTAAGGGATCGGCGCGCCGTCAGGTGTTCATGGCGATCGTAGCTCAGCTGGTTAGAGCATCGGTTTGTGGTACCGAGGGTCGCGGGTTCAAGTCCCGTCGATCGCCCCATTTTCGGACATTCGCTTGATGAGTAGCCTCTGGGCGCTTCCTGATTTCGACGACCATGAGGCTGTCCACCTCCTTACCGACCGCGCGAGTGGGTTGAGGGCGATCATCGCGGTTCACTCGACGCACCTCGGTCCATCAGCGGGAGGAACCCGCTTCTGGCACTATCCGAACGAGGAGGAGGCGCTGACCGATGCGCTCCGCCTGTCGCGCGGCATGTCGTACAAGAACGCGTTGGCCGGCCTCCCGCTCGGCGGCGGCAAGGCGGTGATCCTTGCCGATCAGACCGCCACGAAAACGGCTGCGATGCTGGCTGCGTTCGCCCGATCGATCGATCAACTCGGCGGCCGTTACGTCACCGCTCAGGATGTCGGGATGAGCCAGTCAGACATGGTCGAGATTCGCCGCCATACGCGCCATGTCGCCGGCCTTCCATCCGCAACCGGTGGTGTCGGCGGCGATCCTGGACAGCACACTGCCTTGGTTGTGTTCCTCGGGATCAGGGCGGCGGTGAAGCGAGTGCTCGGCAAGGACAATCTCAACGGACTTCATATCGCAATCCAGGGGGCTGGCAGTGTCGGGAGTGGGGTGGCCTTCCACGCCGCTGCCGAAGGCGCGCGCTTGTCGATCGGCGATGTCGACGGCGCAAAGGCCAATGCGCTGGCTGGACAACTTGATGCAGCCGTTGTCGCGCCGGCGACCATCATGGCGGTGGAAGCAGACGTGTTCAGTCCGTGCGCACTTGGCGGGATTTTGGACGAGCAGAGCATCGCGAGCTTGCAGGTGCCGATCGTTGCCGGCGGCGCGAACAATCAACTCGCCACTGCGGGGGATGGCCAGCGCCTCCAGCAGCGCGGCATTCTCTACGCTCCCGACTATGTGATCAACGCCGGTGGGATCATCAACGTCGGTTCGGAATATCTCGGCGAAGTAGACGCCGCCGCAGTGAGGGCGAAAGTTGAGCAGATCCCGGCGCGGCTAGAGCAGATCTGGGCCGAAAGCGACAGTCTTGCCACTGATCCGGCGACCACCGCTGACACAATCGCCCGAACGATGATCGGCCGTGGTTGAGGTTCACTTGCGAGTCAGCTGCGAACAATAGATATCACCCGCGCCCCATGCACCGCTTTGCCAATCCGACCCGTTTCCTTCGCTTCGCCCGACCAGCGACTGGCTGGCTGCTGGCGCTTGGTCTTGCCTTTGCGATGATCGGCTGCGCGGGCGGCCTATTGCTGTCTCCCCCCGATTATCTGCAGGGGGAGACGGTGCGGATCCTCTATATCCACGTCCCTGCTGCCTGGCTCGGGATGGCCGGTTGGGCAGGGATCGCAGCTGCAAGCGTCAGCCAATTGGTGTGGCGGCACCCGCTGGCGGCGATTGCCGGTCGCGCCTTTGCACCGGCGGGTGCGACGTTTAGTGCGATCTGCCTCGCGACCGGTTCGATCTGGGGCCGGCCGACCTGGGGTACCTGGTGGGAGTGGGACGGTCGGCTGACCTCGATGCTCATCCTGTTCTTCCTTTACCTTGCCTACATGGCGCTTGCTTCCGCTGAGCGCGAGCGGGGACTGGGCGAGGGGCGGATCGCGGCGCTGTTCGGCCTGGTTGGGGCGATCAATCTGCCGATCATCCACTACTCGGTCGTGTGGTGGCGTACGCTCCACCAAGGTCAGAGCATCTCCGTGACTAGCGGCTCGAGCATCCACCCCTCGTTGCTGTGGCCGCTTGGACTGACGATGATCGGCTTCACGCTACTGTTCGGCGC
>CBFGZJ010000104.1:0-6422 GCA_965653215.1 uncultured Sphingomonas sp.
ATAATGCCGGTCACACGCTGGTGGTTGGCGACCAGACCTATAAGCTGTCCCTGCTGCCATCTGGCATTGTGCGCGGCACGCCGTCGGTCATCGGCAACGGCGTCGTGCTCGACCCTTGGGCGTTCAAGGCTGAGGTCGAGCGGATCCGGGAGCAGGGAGTGACAATCACTCCCGACATCCTGCGCATCGCGGAGACCTGTCCGCTGATCCTGCCGATCCACCGCGACCTGGACGGACTGCGCGAAGACGCGAGCGGAGCGGGCAAGATCGGGACGACCCGGCGCGGCATCGGCCCAGCCTATGAGGACAAGGTTGGACGGAGAGCGATCCGGGTGTGCGACCTCGCCCATATGGATCATCTGGAACCGCAGCTTGATCGACTGTGCGCTCACCATGATGCGCTTCGGGCCGGGTTCGGCGAGCCTCCGGTGGACCGCGAGAAACTGCGCAATGAGCTCGCCGAAATTGCCGACTTTGTGCTGCCGTTCGCCCAGCCGGTGTGGTGCGACCTCGACCAGGCGAGCCGGGCGGGTAAGCGGATCCTGTTCGAGGGTGCGCAGGGCGTGCTGCTCGATGTCGATCACGGCACCTATCCGTTCGTCACCTCGTCCAACACGGTTGCGGGGACGACCGGAGCAGGGAGCGGAACCGGCCCGGCGACCGCGGGCTTCGTGCTGGGGATCGTGAAGGCCTACACCACCCGCGTGGGTTCGGGCCCGTTTCCGACCGAGCTGGACGATGAAACCGGTCAGCGGCTTGGGGAGCGTGGTCACGAATTCGGGACAGTCACGGGCCGCCGCCGCCGCTGCGGCTGGTTTGATTCGGTGCTGGTCCGGCAGGCGGTTGCCGTTTCGGGAATTACTGGCGTCGCCTTGACCAAGCTGGATGTTCTCGACGGGTTCGACACCGTTCGAATCTGCACCGGCTATCGCGTCGACGGCGAGACCTTCGATCACCTGCCGCCGCACGCGGCAGATCAAGCCAAGGTCGTGCCAGTCTATGAAGACTTCGAAGGCTGGCAGGAATCGACCCGTGGCGCTCGGCGTTGGGCCGACCTTCCGGCTCAGGCGATCAAATATGTCCGCAGGATCGAGGAATTGATTCGCTGCCCCGTAACACTTGTTTCGACCAGCCCGGAACGGGAGGACACGATCCTGGTCACGGACCCGTTCGCGGGTTGAGAAGCGATCAGAAAGGCGTCTGGCCGAGGATGTTCCCGGGCGTCGAGTAGCGGCAGACGAGCACGTCTTCGGCTGCGCCGGTGGCGACTGCACAGCCGACTTGCTGGCTACTGCGCCACATCAGCTGCGTATAATGGCCGACGTCTGCCACGCGGCCGGTGCGGCTGTTGTTCGGGAAGCGGCCGGGACGGAAATTGCGCTTCTCGGCGATCCACAGGCCGACCATCGCTTCCGGGCTGTAGTAGCCGCGCGTGCCAGCCCACAGATTCTCGCCCTGCGGCGCGCCGCGCTTGCGCGGAGCGTGTTCGAAGCGGCCCGTGCGGCCAAGTGTGTCTGCCCAGGCCCGCGCGTCGGCGGCAAGCTGCTCGTTCCATTGGAGCTTTGGAAGTCCAGCGGCGCTGCGCTCCCAATTGTGAGCGGCCAGCAGCCGATCGTTGAGATTGGTCCGCGGACCAATCGTGCCAATGAGCAAAGGTGCTGCCATCGCCAGGGCAGTCGTTGCAGCGATAGTACGAAGTCGGGACCGGCTCATCGGAACGTCTTCCTGCGAGAGTTCCGAAACTTGTGCCGGGAAAGAGTCACCAAATGGTTGACGCGCGCGCGCCAGGAGCAATCTCGTGCGAATTGCGCGGCTGAGCGATTGACTTCGCGCGTGCAACTGACCCCCCACGGACGATGATCATCGCCCTGAGATCAGTGAATCATTGATCACGCATCAGCGGGAGGGGGCAGTAAGCTATTGGTTAACAGGTGGCGGTGAGCCGATTGTCTTTTGCGCCGGGTTGCTAGATCGTTTCGCTCCGGTGCGGGCTCACCACCACCCGATCGCCCATCTTCGCCTCGTTGAAGACGCGTTTGGCGAATTCCAGCGGCACTCCGACGCAGCCATGGGTTGCCGCGCCCCAGCGGACATCGCTGCCGTGAATGGCAACGCCATCGTTCGTGAACCGCAGCGTATAGGGCATCGGCGCATTGTCGTAGGTTCTGGAATAATGATCCCTTATCTTGGCGAGAATAGGAAACGCTCCAGTCGGGGTCTCGAAGTCTTCCGCGCCGAAGAGGATCACCGCCGTGCCGATCTCGTGCCCGGCGCGAAAGACCGAAACCAGTTGATTGTCAGGGTCGACTCGAATCCACACCCGTCCCTCCGGGACACCTGAATCATCCCAGATGAAGTCCCCGTGAGCGAGCCGCTTTTTAACGTTGAGCAGGCTTTTCAGCTCACCCTGGGCCGGGAATCTCGCCTTCGCCTCGCGGATTTCCTGAGCATTGAGATAGAAACGTTTATCCGTTTGCTGGAATGCGGCGGCGACCCCCTCTTGCTTGGGGGGAGAATTGGGGTTGAGCGCGTTCGGAGCGGCGATCGCAACCCCCGTCAGTACCGTTACAACGACAAGAGACTTTCCCCACATCTCAAGCAACTTGAAGCGGAGACGCGATCCTTTGGCGGCGGCGGAACCGGATGGCCATGCCGATTGCGCCGAAGCCCATCAACATGCTGGCCCATGTGCCGGGTTCGGGAACGGGAATGGGATTGCCTGGCGGCTCGTCCCGGTCCTCATCGGGCGGAACAACGAACACGCCTGGCGGGATGTTGACGTCGAGCGGCTCAAGCTTGGCGAGGACGGGCGGTTCCTCCGTGACCTCGGGCAGGACCGGAGTTCCGGTCAGCGCCTCGACGAACTCCTCGGGCGGCGGTTCCTCGACCTTCGCCAGGGCTCGCTGCTTTCCTTTCACCTTGGTCAGCTGGCCTTCGATGCGGCGGCCGGGGGAGCGATCCTCCATGACGTCGGACAGGCTTCTTGCAGCCAGCAGCAGTGGGCCACTCGGCGCGCCCGGGTCAATCATCGACAGGATGCTGAGCGGCGCGCCAACCGCAAACAGAGCGCAGGCCGCAAGGGCCGCGAATTTCCGCCGCTGCCTCGCCCGCCGGGCGCGAACACGACGAGAATGCGACCTCAGACGTGCGCGGCCGTTGATGGCTTCGCGTGTAATTGACGGGTTTGATGCGACCGACTGGCTCACGTTTACCCTCTAACCAACTGTGCCGTTGTGCAGACTGAACTCCTGCGCAACTACCAAGTCGACATTTGTTTCACAAAAGGGAGTTAAATGCAATGTTAACGAGGTCAGTTTGTCCAGCAATGGGACTCGCAGCGTTCCGCCCGCCTAGGGCTTACCCTCACTCAGCCGGTGCGGGACGGTCGCCGAGCTGGGTCTCCAATTCGCGGCTAACCGCGAGAGGCGAGCGAGTAAAGCGGGCCAGTCGGGAATAGAGCAGCGGGATCACGAACAAAGTAATCAGGGTTGACGTGGTCACTCCCCACACGATCACTACGCCGATGGCCGTCCGTGCCCCGGCGCCGGCGCCGCTTGCCAGCATCAAAGGCACGGCTCCGGCCACGGTCGCGATGGACGTCATCAGGATTGGCCGGAGGCGCCGGGCCGAAGCGGCGCGGATCGCTTCCCCAATCTGCTGACCCTGGTCGCGCAGCTGGTTGGCGAACTCGACGATCAAGATGCCATTCTTGGCCGCCAGCCCGACCAGCATCACCAGCCCGACCTGACTGTAGAGGTTCAGGGTTTGGCCCATTGCCGCCAGTCCGATGCACCCGCCCGCGATGGCGAGCGGAACGGTGGTGATGATCACCGCCGGGTGGATGAAGCTTTCGAACTGGGCCGCAAGCAGCAGGTAAATGATGAGCACGGTGAATGCGAACACCACCCAGATCGAACTTCCGGCCTCCTTATAGGCCTTGCTCTCTCCGCGATAACCGACCGCGACGACTTCAGGTGAATTGGCCGCTTCCTGTTCAAGGAAGGTCAGCGCCTCGCCCAGCGTGTAATCCGGCGCGAGTCCTCCCGACAGGGTGATGGCGCGCAGCTTGTCGAACCGGCCGAGATCACGGGCTCCCGCAGTATCGGTGATGGTGACCAGGTTCGACAGGGGAATGAGTTGGCCGGATCGGCTGCGTACCTGGATCCGCTGCAGATTTTGCTCGTCGACGCGGTCGGGCGCCTCCGCCTGGACCAGCACCCGATATTCCTCGCCCCGGTCGACGTAGGTCGAAACGCGTCGCGAGCCGAGCAGGCTCTGGAGGGCATTCGACACATCCTCGACGGACACACCAAGGTCGCCCGCGCGTGCGGTGTCGACCGCAACGCGGAGCTGAGGCTTGGTCTCCTTGTAGTCGGAGTCCAGATTGATGATGCCGGGGTTCTGGGTTGCTGCCGCCAAAATCCGATCACGGGCGAGCGCAAGCTCGGCATAGGTTGACCCGGCAATGACAAAATTGATCGGCTGCCCGCGTACCCCCAGCGATGAGCGGGGTTGGGCATTGCCGCGCAGGGCGGGAATGTCAGAGATCGTCCGGTTCACCTGATCGATGACGTCGGCAGTCGTCTGCTCGCGTTCTTCCCACGGCTTTAGGAAAAAGATCAGAGTTCCGCTGTTGAAGTCTTCGCTTGGACCGAAGCTGCCGGGCGTCCGCTGAATGATTGCCCGGACCGCGCCATCCTTCAGAAGCGGCAAGAACCGGTTCTGCGCATCAACCATGTAGCGGTCCATCTGCTCAAACCCGGTTCCTTCGGGAGCGGACAGATTCGCGTTGAAGATGCCGACATCTTCCTTCGGCACCAGTTCGGACTGGAGCATCTGGAAGACGAGAGCCGCGACCCCCAGGAATACTCCGACCGCCGCCAGCGTCACCTTCGGCCTGCGGAGCGCGGTATCGAGCTGGCGGGTGTAGAACAGCTCGATACGGCGAAACCGCTCATCGACGAATTGAGCCATGCGCCCCCGCTCCTGGTAGCGCAGCAGCTTGGAGCAGAGCATCGGGGCGAGGCTGAGCGCCAGAAAACCGGAGAAGGCGATCGCGCCGATCATCGCGGCGGCTAGTTCACGGAACAGCTGACCCGTCTGCCCGGCGATGAACATGATCGGCACGAACACGGCGCAGACGACCATCGTTGTCGAGATCACCGCGAAGGCAACTTGGCGCGTGCCCTCGAACGAGGCCGCGAGAGGTGGCTCACCCTCCTCGATCCGGTGATAGACGTTTTCGAGAACCACGATTGCGTCATCGACGACAATGCCGATCGACAGCACCATCGCGAGCAGGGTCAGCAGGTTGATGGAGTAGCCGAGGACCCACAGAACGGCGAAGCTGGCGAGCAGACAGAGCGGGACCGTCACCGCCGGGATCAGCGTCGCACGCCAGTTCCCGAGAAACAGATAGATGACGAAGATCACCAGCACCGCGGCTTCGGCAAGCGTCTCCCACACTTTGTTGATGGCGCGGCTGATGAACAGGGATTCGTCGGAGCCGACGACGATCTCCATCCCGGCCGGGAGCCGCGCCTGGAGCTCTTCAGCTGCGCGCTTGGCGGCATCTGCCACCTCCAGCGTATTGGCGCCGGATTGGCGGATGATTCCGAGACCGATCGCCGCCTCGCCGTTCAAGCGAAAGGCGGAATAGGGGTTTTCCGCGCCCTGCTCGATCCGCGCGACGTCGCCCAGCCTGACCAGATAGCCGTCGCTTCCCCGGCCGACGACGAGAGCACGAAACTGTTCGGCGTTCTGGAACGGCCGGTCCACCCGCAACGTCACGTTCTGCTGCTCGGATTCGATCCGCCCGGCAGGAAGCTCGACATTCTGGCGGCGCAAAGCGTCCTCGACATCGTCCGGCGTCAGGCCATAGGCGGCGAGACGATCGGGCTGGATCCAGACGCGCATCGACGGGCGGGTCTCACCCCCGATGAACAGGCGGGCGACGCCAGGAATTGCGGACAGACGGTCAACCAGATTCCGATCGGCATAGTCGCTGAGCTCAAGGCGGGACCAGCCGGGCTTGGACAGAACGAAGAACAGGATCGGGAAGGAATCCGCATCGACCTTCCGCACTTGCGAGGGGAGCGCGTCGTCAGGGAGATCGCTGGCGGCAGCGCCGATCCGGTCGCGCACATCGTTTGCGGCCGAGTCGATATCGCGCCCGGGCGTGAATTCGATGGTAATCGAGGATTCGCCGTCGCGGCTTCGCGACGTGATGTTCTCAAGTCCTTCGACCCCCGACAGCTGATCTTCGAGCACCTGGGTGACGCGGGTCTCGACGACGCTCGCGGCGGCGCCGATGTAGCGGGTTTCGACCGACACGACCGGCGGATCGACGTCCGGATACTCGCGCGCCGGAAGGCTGAAGAAGGCGATCAGGCCGACGACCGCGATCAGCATCGCGATGACGG
>CBFGZJ010000105.1:0-6359 GCA_965653215.1 uncultured Sphingomonas sp.
TATTGATCGAGAATTCGCTGCATGGTTTCGGCGACCTGGCCCTCGATCACTCCGCGCCCCTCGCCGATCGCGCTGTCCAGCGACTGGCGCGCAACCGTGGCACGCATCGCGCTTTCGGCCACTTCGCGGACGGCCTCTTCGGGATCGGCAAGCTCGAACATGAAGAGCTCAGGATCGCGGATATTCCACCGAACCGAATAGGCGATGTCGATGATGTTCTGATCCCCGGTCAGCATCAGCGTTTCCTCGCCGGTCGAGCCGAGATCGATTGTCCGGATGTTCTCGACATCGATCTTGCGGACCCGGTCAATCGGCGAAGGCAGAGTCAGGCTGATGCCGGGAGAAAGGGTGTGGCTGTAGCGGCCTAGCCGAGTGACGACGCCGCGTTCTTCAGGCGCAATCCGGTGCACTGTCGTGAACAGCAGCCACAGCGCCAGGAAGCCGATCGCTCCCCACACGATAAGAGATCCGTTGCCAGCCCCGGGAAAGCGTCCTCCCGGTCCGCCGTTCCCCAGCCGCGCGCGGCTCTTGCGCAGGAATTCGTCCAAGCTGGTGACGTTGCCGAGACCTTCCCGGCGACGGCGCGGCGGTTCGCTCCAGGGTCCGCCTTCGCCTCTCGGCGGCGGGGGCGGAGTGTCACCACCGGAGCCCCATGGTCCCTTGATGTCGTTGAAGAGGCCGCGGCCGCGGGAAATCCACCCGGAAATGACGTTCATGCCGCTAGTATAGGAAGCGCGCGCAAGAAAAACAGTGGTCCACCCATTCCGAGCCACTATGCGGGTTTCATGACCGTCGAATTCGACTCCGCGCTTGATCAAACCCCTGATTTTCCCCGCATCCGATCCCGGCGGCTGGTGGACGGGATCGCCTCGATCGTCGCTGATGCGAGCGGACTGACCGAGAAAGAACGACAAGCGCTCGAGCACCGGCTTCGGTTAGCCGCGCTTGCAGCTCCGGGCGTGAAGGAGGCGCGGGTTGCGCTAACCACCGCCAAGCCTCTCCGCAAACTCGTCGCCATCGGCAGCGGCAAGGGCGGGGTTGGCAAATCGACTCTTGCGGCGAACCTCGCCGTTGCCCTCGCCCGCCGCGGCCGCAAGGTCGGGTTGATCGATGGCGACATCCAGGGGCCCTCGCAGACGCGGCTTTTCGGGACGGACACCAAGCCATCCGCGAAGGACAAGCAACTCATTCCCGTGGAAACGCAGGGCATCAAGCTGCTGTCGATCGGGATGATGGTTCCGGAAGGACAGGCGCTCGCGTGGCGCGGGCCGATGGTTTCGGGTGCTCTGGGTCAACTTGTGGACGCGGATCGGGGCGATGCCGAGCTGATCCTGGTCGACCTCCCGCCGGGGACCGGAGACATTCAGCTATCACTGATCCAGAAGGCCCGCCCCGCAGGCGCCCTGATTGTTTCCACCCCACAGGACCTCGCGTTGATGGATGCAACCCGCGCGATCGACCTGTTCCGGAAGACCGAGGTTCCGGTCCTCGGGCTAGTCGAGAACATGGCAGGCTATGTCTGTCCTCACTGCGGGGAAAGCAGCGATCCGTTCGGCTCCGGGGGCGTTGAGGCCGCTGCCCGAAATCTGGAAGTCCCGTTTCTGGGCCGGCTCCCACTTTCCCTGAGCTTGAGAGAAGCCTCGGACGCTGGTCATCCGCCAGTAGCCGGCAAAGACGTGATAGCGGAACAGTTCGACGCCATCGCGGGCAAATTGCTCACGGCGCTGAATACGCCCGCCGGTTGACGCATTGTTGCCGTAGGAGGAACGCCCATGCCACTGACCAGTGACGACGAGATCTCGGAACTGCTGGGTGATGCGCGAACAATTGCCATGGTCGGAGCTTCGGATCGGCCGGACCGGCCATCCTACCGGGTCATGCGGTTCCTGCAGGAGCGCGGCTACCGGGTTCTGCCGGTCAATCCTCAGATCACCGGCGAGCATGTTCATGGCGAATATGTCTGGCGCGATCTGGGTCAGATCGGCGTCCCGATCGACATCGTTGATATCTTTCGTCGTCCGGCCGCAGCCGCCGAGGCGGTGGATGACGCGATCGCGGTCGGCGCCAAGGCTGTGTGGATGCAATTGGGCGTCATCAATGAAGAGGCGGCTGCCAAGGCCGAACAGGCCGGCCTCAAGGTCGTCATGGACCGCTGTCCCGCGATCGAGATTCCGCGATTGAGATTACCGGCGGTCGCGTGACAGTTCAGGCGGACGCCACCGTCATCTCCGGGATTAACACCGTCGGCGAGTCGACACCGCGCTCAAGCCGGAGATCGCTCGCCGGCTCGAGTGATGCAAACATCTGCTTCAGGTTGGACGCGATCGTGATTCCGCTCACCGCCGGTCCGATCTCGCCACCGCTGACGAGGAATCCTGCGGCTCCCCTACTATAGTCACCAGTCACGCCATTCACGCCCTGTCCGATCACCTCTGTGATGAGCAGGGCTTGCGGGAACGCCGCGAGCAACTCCTCCCGGGTCCGCGTTCCGGCTTCGAGGTAGAGATTGCTCGGCCCCGCACCCGGCGCTCCACCAACGCCGCGGACAGCATGGCCGGTCGGCTGTAAGCCAAGCTGGCGGGCTGCAGCGCTGTCGGCCAGCCAGGTGGTGAGGACTCCGTCAGCGATAATGCGCCGGCGAGCGACCCGCACGCCTTCGCCATCGAATGGGTGAGAGCGGAGCCCGCGCTTGCGCAGGGGGTCGTCGGTGACCGTCACTCCCGGAGCGAAGATCCGCTCGCCGAGCTGATCGAGCAGAAAACTCGCTTTGCGTGCGACGCTCGACCCGCTGATCCCCGAAGCGAGGTGGCCGAGCAGGCTGCTGGCCACCCGCGGATCGAATAGCACCGGCATTCGCCCGCTGGCGATTCTCACTGGGTTGAGCCGGGCCGCAGCCCGATTTCCAGCGCGGTGCCCGATCGATTCCGGCTCCTCCAGGTCGCTCAGATGGCGCGATGCCCGATAGGCATAATCGCGTTCCATTTCGCTACCCTGGCTGGCAACCACGCTCGCCGAGCAGCCAAAGCTCGTCGCCCGGTACCCGGCACAAAAGCCAGCACTGGTGGCCAAAGCGATGGTGGTGGCGGACGCATTGGCTCCGGCGCCACTGCTGTTCGTCACATGGGGGACCGCCAGCGCAGCTTTCTCGGCGGCGAGCGCGCAGGCGCGCAGGTCTGCGGGCGCAGGCTCACTCTGGTCGGCGAGGTCAAGGTCGACCAGCTCGGCGGGGAGGGCGAGAAGATCCTGCGGCGCGAGGCCGGCGTAAGGGTCTTCGGGAGCATTCTCCGCCATCGCGAGCGCCCGCTCGGCCAAGCCGCGCAACGCATCTGGCGAAAGGTCCGAAGAGGCAACGCTCGCTGACCGTTGACCGACGAACAGCCGAAGGCCGATCTCCTCTCCTTCCGAGCGGTGCACGTCCTCCAGCTCGCCCATGCGAACCTGCACGCCGCTGGACCGGTCGCCGACGTAAATTGCATCCGCAGCGGTTGCGCCCAAGGAACGCGCTTGTTCGACCATTTTCTCGACGGCTTGGGACGCCTCGCGAACGCTTAACATCCCTGCCGCCTAGGCGGTCAGCGGCCAGCCGACAAGCCGACCGCGAGCATGCCGAGAAAGACCAACAAGCCACACCATCGGTTTGAGCGGAACAGGTCCAGCGCTCCGGCCGGATCAGCGGGGTCGGCCCGGACGACCTGACTGCCGAGTTGGACTGCCGCTGGGACAAGCGCGAGCAGCGCAACCGGATCGGGCCGAACCGCCCAGATGGCTGCGCTCCAGCCAGCAAGCGCCAGAAGGTAGAACAAGCCCACGCCGAGAGCGACATTGCCGCCGAGGCGGCGGGCGCTGCTTTTCACTCCGGTCAGCGCATCATCCTCAATGTCCTGGATGGCGTAGAGCGTGTCGTACCCGACCACCCAGGCGACGCTCCCCAGCCACAGCAGGACGGGCGCCCAGCTGAGTTCGCTCGTGACCGCAGGCCAGCCAACCAGCGCTCCCCACGAGAACACCAGTCCGAGCCACAATTGCGGCCACCATGTGATTCGCTTCATGAACGGGTAAGCCGCCACGAGAGCGAGGCTGGCAAGTGCGACGAATTGCGCGGGCCGCTGCAGTTGCACCAAGACGATCGATCCAACCAGACAGAGCAGCACAATGAGCGCCCATGCCGAGCGCACGCTGACGCGTCTCCTCGCCAGCGGCCGGAGCCGCGTCCGCTCAATCCGAGCATCGAGGTCACGATCGACGAGGTCGTTGTAGACGCACCCGGCCGAGCGCATTGCGAACGCTCCCAGCCCGAACCACAGGAAGAGGTCCCAACGATCCTGGACGCCGGCCAGAGCAACGCTCCAGACGCACGGCCAGTACAGAAGCCAGGTTCCGATCGGCCGGTCGATCCGCATGAGCGACGCAAATGGCCGAACCTGCCGCGGCATCGCGCCGATCAGACCGCGCCGCTCACTGTCTGGAACAATGTCGTGGATCATTTCGGCCATGCGTGCGGCCTAAGCCGCACCGCGCGCGATGTCCTCGAAAATCAGCGGGCGAGTCCGGTCTGCCAATCCTCGAAGGCAAGTTTCTGCTCCGCACTCAGCCGCGTCAGGCTGATGCTTTTCCCTTCTCTTCGGATGTAGCTCCAATAATGATCGGGCAGAGTTGTATCGAACGTCACGCCGCACAGATCGGAAGCCCGCCACACGACGGTCGCCAGAATGTCGAGGGGCCCGATCTTCAACCATACGTCCTTGTCGCGAGTCGGCAGGTTATCGCCGCGCAGCCTTGCGCCGGTGCTCGAGATGTTCACGAGCGTGACGGTGTGCGAATTGCTGAGCGTCATCAGCGCACCGGCCAGCACCACCGTCTCTCGGGATGCTCGCCGGCGACCACCGGTTGTCTGATCTACACGCCTGCCAAAACTGGGCATCGGGAACTCCTCGGCTCCCCCCGGATCAGACTTGGTAATCCGGAAGCGGTTTACGCCCGCTTACGGATTGAGATGAACGGGTGATTCACCATGCCTCAGGAGCGCGCTGTCACGACTTGCGCTGCGCAGTGGTACGCGGCGATCCAGGCGAACACCATTGAGGGACCGAGGGTCGCGCCGGCGCCCGGATAGGTTCGGCCCATCACCGGGGCCGCACAATTGCCGGCTGCGTAGAGTCCCTCGATCACGGACCCGTCCGACCGCAGCACCCGCGCATGCTCGTCAGCCATTAGTCCGCCCTTGGTGCTGAGATCGCCCGGAAAATAGCGCGTGGCGTAGAAAGGAGCCTTGTCGATCGGACCGAACGAAGGATTGGGCAGGTTGGTAGGATCACCGAAATATTGATCGTAGACGCTGGCGCCCCGATTGAAATCCTCGTCGACGCCGCGCGCTGCCATACCATTCACCCGTTCGACGGTGCGAGCCAATCCATCCGGATCAATCCCGCACTTGCCGGCAAGCTCCTCAATCGTCTCTCCTTTGGTGAGGAAGCCGCTCTCAACCATTGCTGAGGTCACGCGCGGTGGAATGCTGCCGAAGAAGTAGCGGTTTCGGTAACGGCTGTCGAAAACCAGCCAGCTGGGGATCGCTGTGACCGACCGGTTACGCTCGAACATGTCCAAGCCTACGTCGACGTATGACGCGGCCTCGTTCGTGAACCGCTGACCCGCGCTGTCGACCATGATCGAGCCGGGAAGGGTGCGCTCCCAGATGCCGGCGTTGATGGTTCCATCCGGCATGATCGACACCGGATACCAGGTTGCCGAGTCCATCAGCGCCAGTTCCGCGCCAGCAGCGGCGCCAATCTTGTGAGCGTCACCGGTGTCGTCCGGACTTGCTGGACTCCACTCGCCGGTTACGCCTTGAAGGGGTAGGCGATATTCGGGATCCTTGGCGAACCCGCCGGCGCACAGCAACACGCCGCGGCTTGCGGGGATTTTCCGCTCCTCTGCATCGCGGCCAGCCAAAACCCCCGTAACCCGATCTCCTTCGATGACGAGGGAACGCAGCGGCGTGTCGAGCAGAACGGGGATCTGCAGCTTTTGCACGATGGCCATCAACTGCGCGACGAGGCCAACCCCAACCGACATCGGCATTCGCCCGCGCAGCCGGTACTTCATCGTTTCGCCAAGCACTCCGAAGAAGGTCCGGGCTGACTTGAACGATCGGAAGGCGGTCGGCATCTGCGGAGCCGCATCGGTGCTGAGCGCCATCGGTGGGAAGCGTGAGTGCCGCAATGTTTCCAGCCAGGAGCCGAGAATCTCGGCATCGACGGTCGCGCCTTCGAGCGTCCGGCCGACCTTGGCCCCTGGCTGGTCCTGATAATAGTCAGGATAGCGCGGTGCTCGCCGCCATTTGAACCCAAGCTGCTCGAGCT
>CBFGZJ010000106.1:0-6332 GCA_965653215.1 uncultured Sphingomonas sp.
GCGACGACAGCTCTCCGACCGTTCCGAACGGCGGCACTCCGAGCAATGACCTGACCCTGGTCGGCGGAGGTGCTGGGCCCGTTCAGCTGCACAATGTCGCGGACGGTGTGATCGCGCCCGGTTCGACCGACGCGGTCAACGGCGGGCAGTTGGCCGCGGTTGCGGCGGTCGCTGACAACGCTGTTACCTACGACACCGACTCCGGCGGGCAGCGGCTCAACACGGTGACTCTCGTCGGCGGCAACACTTCAGAGCCGGTCACGCTGCGCAATGTCGCGGCCGGCGTAGCTCCGACCGATGCGGTCAACGTCGAGCAGTTGCAGGACATGGTCGGCCAGTCCGTCTCGGTGGCCAACGCCTATACCGATGCGCGGTTCGCGGCCCTCGACTATGACCTCAAGCGCGCCCGCAACGAGGCTCGTGCGGGGACTGCAGCAGCCTTGGCTGCAGCAGCGCTGCCGCAAGCCTTCGAAGCGGGCAAGAAGATGATCGCGGTCGGCGCTGGCACCTACCGCGGCAAGAGCGCCTTCGCGCTCGGCGCGTCCGGCGCGCTGCGCGACGGCAAGACGGTGGTGAAGGTCGGCCTGACCTACGACACTACCGATCATGTCGGCGCAAACGCGGGGCTGGGTTGGCAGTTCTGAGCTGACGGCGTTCGGCCGCGCTGGAGAGGTCAGGCGGCCTCGGCAGCTTCGCGGTCGAGGATAGCGGCGACCGCCTCCAGCGTCGGAGCGACCGCAATTGCGTGGGCCTCACGCCCGAGCAGCGCTGCAAGTGCCGGCGGCGGCTCGATCGTTCGGCCGATCAGCGGCTCAACCACCTCGGCGAATTTGTAGGGATGAGCGGTTCCGCCCGCGATCCAGCTCCGCTTCGCACGCTCGGCGTCGGACAGACGGGCATAGGCCTCCGCCGCAGTGGCGCCATGCGGGTCCCACACATAGCCGCTCGCGCGATATTCACTCGTGATCCTGGCGCGAATCGTGTCGTCGTCGACCAGCTCGACCCGGATGGCGCGGCTGCCATCCGGCAGGCTCGCCAGCCGCTCAAAATTGCTCGGGTTGCCGACGTCCATCGCGTTGGCGATGGTGGCGATCGACGGACGCGCTTCATAGCGCCCGCTCTGCTGCCACTCATACAGCGTGCGGTTGGCGTTGGTCACCGCAACCACCGGGCCGATCGGCGCACCCAGCGACCGCGCCAGCAGCGCCGCGAACACATGGCCCATGTTGCCGGTCGGGATGATCAGGCCCGGCTCGGTGCCGGTCTCCGCTTTCAGCTGCAGGGCCGCCGCCGTCCAGTAGACCGCCTGGGGCAGCAGCCGGGCGATGTTGATCGAATTGGCCGACGTCAGCCGGTGGCGGGCGCTCAGCGCCGGATCGGCGAACGCGGCCTTGGCGATGCGCTGGCAGGCGTCGAAATCGCCGTCGACCTCCAGGCTGATCGCCGGGTCGTTCCAGCAGCACAGTTGCAGCCGCTGGAATGGCGAGACCCGGCCCTTGGGGAAGAGAATGACCGAGCGGACCGCCTGCCGCCCTTCCGCGGCGCAGCCGACCGCACCGCCGGTGTCGCCAGAGGTCGCGGCTAGCACCGTTAGCGGCTGCGCGGGATCGCCAATCCGCTCGAAGCAGGCCATCAGGAATCGCGCCCCGAAATCCTTGAACGCGCCGGTCGGGCCGTGGAACAGCTCCAGCAGGCGAAGACCAGGCTTGGCCGGATCCGGCGTGACCACCGGGGCCGGGAAGTTGAACGCTTCGTTGCAGATCGCGCCGAGCTGCGGGGCCAGGGCATCACCCGCGAAGAAGGGCGCGATCAGCGTTTCGCCAAGGGCGGGCAGGGCAGTGTCGGCGGACGTGAAATCCGCGCTCACCCGTTCGACCGGAACATAGAGTCCACCATCGGGCGCGGCGCCGTTGCGAATCGCGGTCGAGATGGTGACGGCCTCACCGCCGCCGCGTGTCGAAACAAACTTCATGACGCCTTTTGCATCTGCTCGCCGACTGGAGATTCGATCCGCGCTCCGGCGGAATCGACCGCTCCGCGATAGGCGCGGGCGCCAAGCCCCTCGCTGAGGAAGGCCGCCGCCATCGCCGCCTCGACCCGGTCCGCATCAGCATCGATCGCCCAGGCGAACACTGACGGGCCGGAGCCGGAGAAGGAACAGCCCAGCGCTCCCGCGCCCATAGCCGCCGCCTTCACCGCCGGCAGTGCCGGCAGCAGCGGCGCCCGCTGCGGCTCGACCAATATGTCTTCGAACCCGCTGCGGATCAGGGCGATGTTCCCGGTCGTGCAGCCGGCGATGAACGCCGCCAGCCGCCGCGAATGCTCGACCGTGGTCTTCATCGACACTTCCGGCTTCAGCAGCGCGCGGGCGGCAGCGGTCTCGATCTTCGCGTCGGGGTGGAACAGGATCGTGGTCACACCGCGCGGTGAGGGCAGGGGATGCACATCGAACCGCTCTTCATTGGCGACCATCACCAGTCCGCCGAACAGCGCGGCGATGACATTGTCCCACGGCGGCGGATCGGACGACACGCGCTCCCCCTCGAGTCCATAGGGGAGCAGCTTGGCCAGCGGCAGCGGCTCCGGCAGCAGGGCGTTCACGGCCACGACGGCTGCGACCGCCGACGAGGCAGAGCCGCCCATTCCGGCGCTGACCGGAACGCCCTTGTCGATCGACAGGCGAACTCCGAAGCCCGCGCCGACATCGTCCAGCAACGCCTTGGCCGCGGCCAGCGCCGTATTGGTCTGCGGCGTGTCGGGCAGCGAGGTTACCAGTCCCGACACCGTGCCGAGGCGAACGCCAGGTTCGCTCTCGCGGACAGCAGTGACATAGTCCCGCGCGGCATCGAACGCCTGCCCGAGCACGTCGAACCCGACCCCGACATTGCCGATGCTAGCCGGCGCGCTGGCCGTCACCTTGTCGAACATGTTCGCCCCCCTCAGGCGGTCATTCGCAGCTGCGCTTGCCTGGGCTCCCGGGCGAGCGCGCGCTGCAGGTCCATGATGTCGGCGAACACCGCAGCGGCGGTCGGCCAGCGTCCGGCGCCCTTGCCGTACACCCGATGCTCCTTGCCAGCGGAATCGACGATCAGGAAGCGGTTTTGCTCATCGCGAGCGCCGGCGAGATGGTCGTCGGCGGGCAGGAACTCGATCCGCACGGAGCCGGTCACGCTGCCGTCGGGAAGCAGCCGGCAGCGGGCGACCTGCTTGACCACCTTGCCTTCGGCAGCGGCGCGCGCGACGGATTCCGCGTCGATCCCGCGCAGGCTATCGCGGTGGAAGTCCGTCCAGCGCACCGGCTGATTGAACGCGAGCCGGGCGATGATCGACAGCTTCTGGGCGGAATCGTCGCCATCCACGTCCGCACTCGGATCGGCCTCGGCAAAACCAAGCTCCTGCGCCTTGGCCAGCGCCTCATCGAAGCTCCAGCCTTCGGCGAGCCGGCCAAGCATGTAGTTGACGGTGCCGTTGGTGACGCCTTCCACCGACTGCACGCCGCTTTCCGCTGCAACCCGGCGCACCGTTTCGAGCACCGGCGCTCCTCCACCGACGGCCGCGGAGTAGGCGAGCGTCACGCCTGCTGTCCGCGCGGCACCAGTCAGCGCCTCGAAATGAGCGCCGAGCGCGGCCTTGTTGGCGGTGACGACATGACTGCCGGTGCGAAGCGCGTTCCGCATGATCTCGGCGGGCCCATCGGCGCCGCCGAGCAGCTCGACCACCAGATCCGGGTCGCCGGCCAGCGCCTCGTCGAGGCTGGCGGTGTAGCGCGCCGATACCTCGCGATCCGTCCGATCGGGGTTGCGCACAAGCACCGCTCCGACTTCAAACAGATCTGGCCGCTGGTTGAGATAGGACAGCACACCTTCCCCGACTGAGCCGCAGCCGAGCAGCGCGACCTTGAGCTTGGGAAATTCGAGCGGCACATCCTTGTGCGGCTTGTAGGGCCCGATCAGTGTCGCTTCGTGGTGACCGATGGCGGCGATTTCGATCGTGATGCCCTCCGCCCGGGCCGCCTCGATCGCCTTGGGCTGGATCAGGCCGTGGCTGAAGGACTGGGCAGTGTCATAATCCATGAAGCCGTAGCGCTCGGCGTCTGGATGCACCGCGGGGTCGTCGGCATAGACTCCATCGACATCCTTGAGCAGGCGAACGCGCTTGGACCCAAGCCGAGCGGCGAAGAAAACGGCGCTGAGGTCTGATCCCCCGCGGCCGAGGGTGACCGTTCCGTGCGCTTCATGGGAAGCGATGAAGCCAGGGACGACGATCACGTCATGATCCGAGAATGTGCGGTTCATGGTCGCGGCATCGAGGCCAGTCAGGTTGGAATCCAGCGGCTCCCCCTCCGCGGTCAGACCCATTTCGTGCGGGTCAAGCACCGAGGTACGCACGCCCATGCGGCACAGCGCAAGTCCGAGCAGCGCCGCCGAACGAAGCTCGCCAATGCGCACGAGGCGGGCAACGAAGGTCGGTTCAGCCGAGCCGCCGACGCGATCGGCCTGTCCGAGCAGGGAATCGGTCTCTCCGGCCAGCGCGGACACGGCCGCGACGATCTTCTCACCTTCGCGAATGTGACGGTAAATCTCCTGCGCCACCGTGCGATAATCGTCCTCCCGTTCGAGCACGGAGCTGCCGAACTTGAGGACGCAGAGTTTTCGGCCCAGGTCCGCGGCGTCGGTGGAGTTTGCCATGATCAATCCGTTCCTTGTGTCGGCGTCTTGTAGCGCAAGTCAGTAAAAAACCCGCCCTCCGAGGGTCGGGGAGCGGGTCGGTGAACCTTGGTTCCTGGCTGAGTTCAGTCCAATCCGCCCCGCGTTCGCGTGGTAATCGTAATGGTCATAATGGTCGTGGCACGGGTCAGCGGACCGCCTGAAGCAGCAGCGCGCTCACCCATCAGTCGTTCGACCGTGACCATCCCGATACCCGTGTGTTCTTGCGCCACCGCGTGGCGCGACCTCCACCCAATGCGGGAAAATGCGCAAATCGTCAACCGGGCGAACGACTTCGCGCCCGCTTAGGGGCGGGTCTGGCCGGTGCCTCGAACCACATATTTGAAGCTGGTGAGCTGCGCCGGCCCAACAGGTCCGCGGGCATGCATCTTCCCCGTTGCGATGCCGATTTCCGCGCCGAATCCGAACTCGCCGCCGTCAGCGAATTGGGTAGAGGCATTCCACAGCACGATCGCGCTGTCGACCCGGTCGAGAAAGCGCTGCGCTGCGTCGGCATCGGCGGCGATGATCGCATCGGTATGGCCCGATCCGTAGGTGGCGATATGCGCAATGGCTTCATCGACCCCGTCGACGATCCGAACGGCAATAATCGGCTCCAGATACTCCGTGCGCCAATCCTGCTCGGTCGCGGGCTTCATGCCGGGGACCAGCGCCTGCGCCCGGCCATCGCCGCGAAGCTCGCACCCGCGCTCCCGCAACGCCTCGGCAATCGCCGGCAACTGATCGCCGGCGGCGCTGTCGACCAGCAGCGTCTCAGTTGCGCCACAGACCGAGGTCCGGCGCATCTTGGCGTTGACGACCACCTCGCGGGCCATCTCCGGGTCAGCCGAGGCGTGGACATAGGTGTGGCACAGGCCCTCGAGATGACCGAGGACCGCCACCCGCGCATCCTTTTCGACCCGCTCGACTAGCGGCTTGCCGCCGCGCGGAATGATGAGGTCGACCGTTCCGCCCAATCCACCGAGCAGCAGCCCGACTGCCTCCCGGTCGGCTGTGGCGATCATCTGCACGCAGTCCTCGGGCAGCCCTGCCTCTGCCAACCCGGCCTTGATCGCCTCCTGGATCGCCAGGCAGCTGTTGAGCGAGTCCGACCCGCCACGAAGGATGAGCGCGTTGCCGGACCGCAGGCAGATGGCAGCCGCGTCCGCCGCGACGTTGGGACGACTCTCGAAGATCATGCCGATAACCCCGATCGGAGTCCGTACTCGGCTGAAGTCCAGGCCGTTGGGGCGGGTCCAATGCTGGTCGGTCTGGCCGAGCGGGTCGGGCAGCAGCGCCACTTCCTCAAGCCCCGCGGCGATTGCCTCCAGCCGCTGCTCGTCGAGACGCAGCCGGTCCACCGACTTGGTCGCGACCGCAACATCCCTGGCATTGGCGGCCAGCACCTTCCGCTCATGCGCGCGCAGCTGACGGGCGACCGCCTGAATCGCCTTGGTGCGGCTTTCGGCAGACGAGTCGCGCAACACGGCCGCCGCCGCGCGGGCGCGCCGGCCCATCGCGAGCATCGTCTCTTCGAGTTGCGCGGGCGCTTCGCGGGTCAGGGTGGTCGCCATCTTATCGTCCTACCATCACCAGATCGTTCCGGTGGATCAGCTCGTCCGGTCC